>JBILMN010000051.1:0-17772 GCA_044375465.1 Oligoflexales bacterium
TTATTTATTAAAGTCTCCAATGGAGACTTGTCCCGCGCAGCCCGAAGGCTACGGTGACGAAATACAGCAACCTGTTGATTGGTTCTTGTTTTTCTGTCGATTCACTATTCAGTTTTCAAAGAGCACTCGATTTTCGCGAGGGGGGAGTTTGTATCGGTTCGAACAAACATTGTCCAGAGATATTTTCGCGTTTCCGCTTTTTTCTTTAGGACGCATTCGACCAGCACTGAAACCACCCTCTCGTCAGACGAGGGAGACGGGTTTATAGGCGAGGTCGTGTTCAGCGTCAACGAATATTTAACGCTCAAACGAGATTTGTTTAATTTTTAAATTATCGTTTAATTCCAATGATTTACATTCTGATCACACATTGTGCAGAACGCCGGCCTGCAGTCTCGAGTGCAGCATCGTCCACAGCACAGCGCACCGATCCCGCCAATTCACCCGGAATCACGTGCGTTGTCGCGTCTCCAGAATACTTTCTAATCTCCTGCAACGTCTCAATCATCTTCTCCGATAATGCAACTGATTCACCGCGCGCAAGCACCCGCGCATCATCAGAAATTCCAGCACGCATCACGCGCCGCATAGAGCAATTCACCTGAATCTTGCGCGATACAACCTGACAGGAAATGACACCCGTAGAATCATCTTTCTGATCAGAAAGCGCCGCATCTCCACGCGTCAAAGATAATAATTCAAGAGCCAAATCACCATCAATCACAGCCTCATTGAATGCTCGCACATGACCGAATCGGCATTGCGCCGCAGCACTAGAATACGGTGGCAGCGAAGATTCAGTTTTATCGCACGCAACGTCGGCCAGCACGCGAGACTCAAACTCAAGCTCCTTGCGCTGTCCAATCATCTGATGACGAAGTCCCGATGACACCGCGGCGTCCAGCAACGACTCAACACCGTCTGTATTTCTGATCACACAAGAAACATAGGCATGATCGAGCTTACAACTCGCCACCCCGACACGCACAATCGGATTATCTGCCTGGCTTGGGAGATTGTCCCACAACAACAATTCAGAATATTTTGGCGCACGATCTACGGGCTTCGCCGTCGTTGTGACCGCTTCACCAAGGCGGTTTTCATCAGCTCTGGGAGCCGTGGCGCGACAGCTTATCGTCAAGGCCATGCCAAATCCCAGTGTACCCATCACACGTAACCTGCGGACGCCATCCATACCCATGGCAACTATCTCCTCGAAAAATTTCCTGACTCATATTCACAGTAAGCTTGATGGTTCAGTTTACGCCCAACCGTCAGGACACGCAAAGACTGATTGCACATGCAGCTCTCAACGCTTAAATTAAAACCCACCTACAACAAGCTCAGGGAGAATCGTTTTTATGAGCCAAAATCCAGGACAGCCCCGCGTCCTCACTGTGGTCATGGACGGGATCGGCATATCAGCAAACGATTTTGGCAATGCTGTCTCAAATGCAGCCATGCCACATCTCAATTGGCTCAGGCAAAACGCCACGTGGACCACCTTGGCAGCCCACGGCACGTTCGTTGGCCTCCCGTCAGACAGCGACATTGGCAATAGCGAAGTGGGACATAATGCTCTCGGCGCCGGGCGTATTTTTGATCAAGGCGCCAAACTCGTTCAAAATGCGATCAATGCAGGATCTATTTTTGAGGGTCAAGCATGGAACGAGCTTGTCGCTCACATCAAATCAAGCGACACGGTCATGCACTTCTTGGGACTTTTGTCCGATGGCAATGTTCATGCCCACGAAGAGCATCTGTACGCGATGCTTCGCCGCTCGAAGCTCGAAGGGTTGTCAAAGGTTCGCGTGCACGTATTGCTCGATGGGAGAGATGTCGGTGAAAAAACCGCTGAGACCTACATTGCCCGGCTGAATCAAGTGATCGCGGAACTGTGGTCTCCTTCTTTTGATGTCAGAATCGCCTCGGGGGGGGGGCGCATGGCCATCACGATGGATCGTTATGAGGCCGACTGGGAGATGGTCAAGCGCGGCTGGAACTGCCACGTCCACGGCATGGCACCACATTATTTTCCCACCATTGACGAGGCGCTCAAATATTTTCGCCAGGATAGGAATCTCACAGATCAATATATTCCAGCATTCGTCATTGGCGAAAAAAACAAACCAGTAGGCAACATTAAAAACGGCGATGCCGTCATCCTTTTCAATTTCCGCGGTGACCGCGCCATCGAGATCAGTCGGGCATTCACCGAAAAAAACTTCACAAAGTTTGACCGTGGATCGAGCCCAACGGTCATGTATGCAGGTATGATGCAATATGACGGCGATCTCAACATCCCACCAAGATTTCTGGTCAATCCACCAGCCATTTCTGACACGTTGGGAGAATTTCTCGCCAAATCCAAAATTCGGCAATTCGCTTGCAGCGAAACCCAAAAATTTGGGCACGTCACCTATTTCTGGAATGGAAACCGCAGTGGTTATTTCGACAAGAGCTTCGAGGAGTATGTTGAGATCACCTCAGACGGCGATATCACATTCGACAAGAAACCCTGGATGAAGGCGTATGAGATCACCGAACAAACCATCGCTCGCATGCAAGCAAGATCTTTTGACTATGGGCGCATTAACTTCGCCAATGGTGATATGGTTGGTCATACCGGAAACTACGAGGCCGCGCTTATCGCAGTCGAGACTGTGGATTTGATGCTAGGTCGACTGATCTCCGCGGCAAGGGACACTGGAACAATCATTATGGTCACCGCTGACCATGGCAACGCCGACGAAATGTTTGACGCCAAGGCCAAAGACTTTCCTGATTGGCGCCAACTGCCACTGGCGCAACGACCAACGCCAAAAACCGCACACACCATCAATCCTGTGCCATTTGCGATCTTTGACCCTTCAAGAGCGAATCCATGGAAACTGAATACTTCCATTAAAAATGGTAGTCTGGGCCACGTTGCCAATACGGTTCTGACATTGCTCGGACTCAAAGAACGTGAGCAATACCTACCAAGTCTCATCATGAAGGACTAAAACCAATGGGCAAGCAAGACATCTGGCTAGACACACAAAGGGCCTTCGGAGCGCTCTGCGAAACTATCGCCGCCTTGCGCCACCCGGTAACCGGCTGCCCATGGGATCTTGAGCAGACTCACGGCACTCTGAGGAAATATATGATCGAAGAGGCCTATGAGGCTGCTGAGGTCATGGATCCGGTCATCCCAGAAAAACTCAAGGAAGAGCTTGGTGATGTCCTACTTCAGGTGGTTTTGAACGCTCAATTAGCCCAAGATTCAAGCACGTTTGCCATCAAAGATGTGATCGAGGGTTTAAATGCAAAAATGCGGCGTCGCCATCCCCATGTTTTCGGTGATCCAATCCAAAAAGAGATGAGAGAAAAAACGCAAATCCGCGCAAAATGGGACGAAATCAAAGCCGCAGAAAAACAGACGGCACAAAGCGGCCCTGAGCTTCAATCAGCGGACAAAGGTGTTTTTTCGCAGCTAAAAACATCGACTTTGACGCCGGCAAGTCAATTAGCTGTCGCCATTGGCACGTTAGCCAGAAAGATTCAATTCGACTGGAGTGATCCCAGGGCAGTTTTAGCGCAATTTGAAAGCGAGGTGGCTGAACTTCGCCTCGAGATTGAGTCTGGGCAGAGTTTTGAGCGCATTAAATCAGAGATGAGTGATGTATTTTTTTCACTATTTCAACTTTGCCGCCATCTTGGCATCGACCCAGAAATTGCTGCAATGGATGGTAACAGAAAGTTCTTAAAGAGATTCCGGGCCCTCGAGAGCATCGCGGGTCAAGAGGGCTGTGACGTTCGGACCGCCGGAACCCAAATACTTGAAGAGCTCTGGAAAAGAGCCAAAGAGCAGGAAGAGGGGGCAAAACAATGAGTCCTCGGTCACCTAAGGCATCTTCTCTCTCATCATCATCAGCATCGGCCTCAACAAAAGATCGTGTAACGCTCACCACGGACGGAGCATGCATCGGTAATCCAGGTCCCGGGGGATGGGCCGCGCTACTCCACTACAAAAAGAAGGAAAAGATGCTCTCGGGTCGTGATCCCGATACCACAAACAACCGCATGGAACTCATGGCCGTGATCATGGGCCTCGAGGCCCTTACACGCAGCTGCCATGTCAATATCGTGACCGATAGCCAATATGTCATGAAGGCATTCAAGGAAGGCTGGCTAAAAAAATGGGAGACCAATGGCTGGCGAACAGCAGACAAAAAGCCGGTCAAAAATCAGGACCTATGGGAGACCTTGGCCAGCCTGATTGAGCAGCATGATATCCATTGGACCTGGGTGAAGGGACACAATGGCCATCCAGACAACGAAAAAGTCGATGCTGAAGCACGCCGACAAGCGGAAAAGGCCTGAGGGTGCGCGATTTCACGCCACCTTGGCCTTGACATATAATGCCGTCATTGCTACAACCTCCCCCTCTCAGAAGCGGTGCCTTGCCGAGGCTGGGTTTATTTTTTGACAACCAACGTATTTAATTGGGGTTTCCTGTGGCTAACCATAAGTCTTCAACAAAAAGAGCTCGCGCAGATCGCGTGAAGCGTGATCGTAACAGCCAATATCTTACGAGCGTTCGCACTGCCGTTAAGCGCTTTCGCTTCGCTCTTGCAGCGCTTCAAGCCGGTACCGAGAAAGACGTTGCCAAAGTTGACGTCCTTCTTTCCAAAGCCCAGGAAATGCTGATGAAAGCTGGAAGCAAAGGCGTGATCCACAAGAAAGCAGCCAGCCGCCGTGTTGGTCGCCTTGCTGTTGCCAAGAAGTCCGCTATCGGCGCTAAAAAATAATTCCTCTGCGATCATTGCAGATATGGGGAGCCACCCGTAGTTAACAGCTACTGGTGGCTTTCTAGCTTTGTGATCGCAGTCATAAGAGCCGGATGCTCGCCGAGGGATTCACGAACGGACAACAGAACATCGAGCGCCTCTGGAATCTCTGAGTTCTCCAAACAAGCTTGAACCAGCAAACCTAAGCTCGACGATTCAAGACCGCCAACTGCGATCGCTTTCTGCAACCAAAACACAGCTTCACCAAACATTTTGAGCCGCCGATATACGAGCCCAACCCCAACTAGACACTGATAATCGTTGGGATTGACCGCCAGTGCTCGTTTGAAAAATCTCAGCGCCTCTTCGTGACTATGACCATTCCAAGCCAAATACCCTAGTCCGCGCAGGGCGTTGTGATTTTGCCCATGCACCCGTAGAGACTCTTCAAAAGACACCAAAGCCTCATCGCCCCGTGCCAATGCGGCAAGCGCGTCCCCTTTGATTCGCAGCACTTCTGAACGAATACCCGTTTCACATCCATGGGCAAACTCCCGAGCCTCCTCACAGGCAACCAAAACGTCGGCAGCGTCCTTGTACGTTACCGGGACCTGATGCCTCCGAACGAATTCAGATAATGAATGTCGTCTCGAAGCATTTGCATCCTGAGTACACAACTCTGCCACAATCTCCAACATCAAGGCGGCACCCTTTTGTGGGGACAGGTTCGTTGCTGCCAACTCAGCGCGGGCCAGTCGCCCTGCGCAATCATCTCGATGCCCCTTTAACTCGTCGGCCAGAGCCATGGCAATCTCCATGGGCGCAAAATCCTCAAATCGGGTCACCATTTGCCCTGACAACCAATCGTCGGCCAATGAGCCCGGAGATGTCATAACCTTTGCACCACAAGTGCTTGCGGACAAAACATGCCACGGCAACAATTCGGGCGATCCTTTACGGAAAAATCGACCCTCAAGCAGATAATCCGATGCACTCAGTAAATCTTGTAAAAACGGAGTCACATCCTGAGCAATAAACATTGAGCAGGGCCCTAATCCCATGTCTGAGACCTGATATTTCAATTGTGAGGCTGCTTGCCCTTGACCACATATCAAAATCCGCAATCGCCCGCGGATTGATGACGATACCTGATTAAGCCCTAGCCTTATGCCCTGCAGCAAGGTGTGGACAGGTTCAGCGTCATCGAGCCCAGCCATCACCGTCAAGATGATATCGGAATCAGGAACACCGATGTACCGTCGAAACTTCGCAGCACGTTCTACAGAAAATGCGGCAGTGGCAGGGTCTGTGACAGCTTGGATACGTCGCACTCGGTCATCCGGCACGCCCTCCATCCGCAAAAGCTGTGACGCCCGGCGTGACGATGCAACAAGAGCATCAGCATTGAGAAAGATGTCGTGCTGGATCGCGCGGATATTTTTAAAGCCCTCGTAGGCAAAAGGAACGCTTTCATGACAGAGACATATATAAGGCACCCCGAGCTTTCTGGCCGCCCTAAGTGCCTGAAACGAACTCAGACGACTTGACTCAACACCTACAATAAGATCGGCACCGGCAAGATATCGATCAAGATCCCGATAGTAGCCAGCCATTTCAGGCACCTCGGGAAATATCGTCACTGGAAGCATTGCCGCAAACTCAGTTCCCTCGCTTTGCAATGCCAGCACTTCTACCGAGTGCGTATGACCCACCTTCTCCCAAATGGAGAGCATCGCGGCATCTCGAACCGATCCAGCTACAATTTTGATATTTCTGCGTATCGTCATCCCAATATTTCCTAATGTGAAAGGGTCTTTGCCCCACTTGAAACCGTCTGCGGACCACTTGTCAGAACATCTAATGTTTTAAACGCGCCACCCGGCACACCCCGCTGATGAATAGCAAAACCCAAAGACACGACAGACGCCTCGATGGGAGCATGCGCTTGGATAGGAATTCTGACCTCCCGATTTTCCGAGGATTTTATAACCCCAAGATGAATTTCCGGTGTTTTGATTTTCACCTGCTCACCGGCAAGATTAGTAATAACGAGACGCGCATCGCCCGAATCCACATTGCTGGTATTTTCGACCACCAGTCGAACTGCGGCCTGTTCATTCGTCTCGAGAACATTCCTTTCCGATCCTTCAGAGCTATCTTCAAATGACATCCGAATGTCGAGTTGTGATGTTTTTTCCTCTTCGATGGTCACAATAAATTCTCCCTGCGAGCTGAGCAGCGCTTGAGCGTCGACTGCAATCCCAGCATTGATGTAGTGAAGCCCCGGAGTCATGGTGTTAGGGATGACAACTTTGATCCGCCCCTCTCTCGTACGACCTGGGGCAATGGCACCCACAAGAACTTCTCTCGTTTCGATGCCAGAGACAGCTGATTGGACAAAGATGGACACATTTTCGGCGACCTCAGGACCTAAATTTGTCACGGCCCATGGCACTTCCAAGACACCGCCAACGTGGCCTCGCAGCCCGTCTGATGATTCCTTGATGCGCAACGCCAGCGTTGCCGAATCCTTAAGATCACGAGCACTCTGCTTCCAGAACACCCGGTGTTTATCCGCCATCCAATCTGTCGTCTGCTTTGTCATTGATGCTAATTGTGTCCGTATGGAATCATGCGCCAAAGCCAACCAATGCGACGCGCGACGGCCGCCCTCTGGAAGTCCGTCTTTGTAAAATTCACGAACTTTTTTAAAGATCGTCAAAGCTAAATCCATCTCAGGATCGGAACGCGATGGTGTTTCTCCACTACTGATCTCGGACGTCAGATAATATCCTTTTTCCTTTGGCACTGAGCGAGCAAGAGAACTTGCAGCCGTGAGGTGATTCGGCAGAAACTGCTCACTTCGATATCGATAGGTCCCAAAGAGATTCATATTTTCTGCGGCTTTAACAACAGGCTGGATCCAAACATCTGGAATGATCCCGACATTTTGAATGCTTTTTGCGGCTGGTGTGAAATACCGTGCGATCGTCAACTTCAAAGCACGCTGCTCAGGCAACTCAAAAACTGTCTGCACAGACCCCTTGCCAAAACTCGGCTGCCCCACGATCAGAGCTCTCCCATTATCCTGAAGGGCACCAGCCACGATCTCACTTGCTGATGCGCTATCCTCATTCATTAAGACAATTAACGGAAAGTCCGACTCCTCATAGGTTCGCGATGCTCGCTCCACCTCTTCCCGTCGACCTTTTGTACTGACAACAATGCCACCCTCGAGAAAGATATCACTGACCATGACGGCTTGATCTAATAACCCCCCGGGATTTCCCCTCAAATCGAGCACAACACCAGACATCGGGTACTTCTTTCGGAATTTTCGCAGATGGTCGGTAATTTCTTTTGCGGTCCGGGCGGCGAAGTTTTCAACGGCTAGCCGCAGGACATGCGTGTTGCCATCATGAATCTCTTGCGGCTCAACAGAATCAATTTCAATCACTTCACGGGTGAGAGTTAATTGTCTCGTCGACCATGCACCGGGGCGAAGGGTCACGAGCTGTGCTGTCGATCCGGGCTCTCCACGCATATGTGGGACGAGCTTATCGAGACTCAAACCAAATGTGCTGAAACCATTGATCGCGATAATTTTATCGTTTTTACGAACCCCCATACGCAGAGCAGGACTTTTGGGCAGAGGCTTCAGAACCGTCAATACATGATCTCGAATACCGACCAGAACTCCTAATCCTCCAAATGAACCCTCAGTCCCTTGCCGAAGCTCCTGGTAGGCATCAGCTGACAATAATGAGGAATGAGCATCGAGAGAGCTTAGCAGCGCGTTGAGGACAATCGCAGTTGCGTCTTTCTCGGATCCGAGCAAAATACTTTCACTTTGTTCCATAAATTGATCGATGCCTATGCGATCACAGAACGCAATCAAACTCTTTAGACGACCAAGGAGATCATCGTAGGGGACGTCCGCCGTTTTCTTAAACTCAATTCTTTCGCCGCGAGAACTCAAAGAATACCATTGTTCAGCATCTTCAAATTTTAGTTCAGGAATTGCATAAGCAAGCGAGCGCATGGCACCGCTAACGAGCTGATCCCCAAGAACGCGATCAGCGTCCACATAATAATTCTCAACAAGACTCGTAATCGAGTCGAGCAAAATGGCCGCTGATGGCTCACTGATCGAATTCAGAGCGGTCGTCTTTGGATGCCGCGTCAAACGGCTGGAGCGAGCCTTCTGGTCGATCTGAAATGGCACGCTCAGCACGTAGAAACACAGCGTCACAGCGCTTACCACGCCGATGGCGCTGGCGCTAACTTTTGGAAACTTGGTACCCCAAAATCGCATGCAAAGAACCTCAGATCGTTGCCTGAGGTATCGGTCGCTGCCCAAACCCCTTGATCACAGGGGGTGTTTGGAGCTCTTGGCGAGTTTTTTTTAGGTTTTTAAACGCCTGAAATCATTCGAACTAATTCTAAAAGTTGCGATTAATCCAAAAGAAGTCGTCAAGGTTTGAAGCGACCGTCCGATGATTCCGTCGTCGCGCTTGCAGGTCATTGATCTGCAAGCCAGAAGGGCAAAATTATGTTTTTAAGCCAAAATTTCGTAGCCAATAAGCCAAAGCTTATTTCGCGACTCTTCTGCGTGCTCATCACCATTTCGTCTGAGGAAGCCCTCGCAAATAGCATAGCGACTAGGGCTGGCACCGTGGATCCCCGAATCACGGAGGAATCCATTGCTTCAGCTCAATTGGAGGACCTGACTTTACTTGAGCATAAAATCGCTCGCATCATGCAAGAAAACCCACAGGACATTTACGGCAACTACCTGATGTCCACACTCCTGCTGCGTATGTTTACCCTGGATCCCGGCAACTATACGTTAATCCGCCAGAGCACTGAATTAGCGGCCCAAACCTATGACCTTAACAAGAAGAGTGATCTAGCAGTAGCCGCACTCGCGAATATTCTCGAGGTGACTGGCGAGAACGATCGAGGACTGGCTCTTTTAAATGACTCGCGAAAACATGGCATCAAGCTTGGATGGCGTTCCAATTTAGCAAAGGCCAGGCTAACATTTGACGGAAAAAACGCTGAAGTGGTTCTCACAATATTGGACGAAGTCCTCAAAGATCCTGACGCGTCGCCTAAACTAGCCTCTGATCTCATCATCGATGCCATTGCCGCGCGCTATGATGGCGCTGAGCAAATTAACAAACTTCGAGAATATCAAAAACGATGTCCGACACTCGCCATCGACCTAGCTCTTGCAAATGCTCTCAGTATCAATGGCGAATATCAGTCAGCTTTAAGCTTGTATGAAAAGATATCGATGACCCACCCCGACAACGCCGAGGCGCTTTTGAGTCAGGGCATCATCGCCATCAGAGCGATGCGTCATTATCCCTTGGGAATCAAAAAACTTAAGCAAGCCATTTCGATCTCCAAAGATCCTCTGGAAAAATCTGCTGCGCTGACGCACTTGGCTCTGGCGTTGATTATCCAAAACAAAAGCCCCAACGAGATCACCTCTGCATCCGTTCAAGCCGTAGCGCAGTCAAGTGACAAAGAAACAACCCTGGTCGCCATACTGGCCGCTTACCGTCGGCACGGTTCAGTCAAAACCCTCCTGGCCTTTCTCGAAGCCCTGGAACTCTCATCACCAGGTCTACACCTTGCATATGCCCTGAAAGCTGAGACCCTCAGCGAAAAACTTGGAAAGTATCAGGAAGCGACCCGTGCATTCACAAATGCCATCACTTTGGAGCCATCGCGAAGTGAGTACTACAATGGCAGAGGTCTGGCATGGATGGGGATTGGTAACTTGGACTTTGCTTTGGAAGACTTCGAGAATGCTTCGGCGGTGAATCCAGCCGACGCGTCAGCGCGCTATAATATCGCCTGTGTCCAAGCTCGGCTGGGTATGAAAGAGGAAGCGCTCACATCGTTGGCCCAAGCATTAACGCTTGATGGACAACTCGCCACAACGGCCAGGTCGGACCAGGATTTGCGGTCCCTTCGGGGAGACAGCCGGTTTCAGGGTTTGATCGAAGGAATCAAATCCCAAGTCAGCGCGGCCCACTAAGCTTACGGGGATAGAGTAGAATATCTTTTGCCCGCTCGACGTATGCCTCAATGCCCTCATGCCAAAATGGATCACTGAGTGAAAAATCTGTCGCCATGAATTTGGTGTCCGTCTTACGAGAGCCATAGATCAATTTTATCGGCAGTGTTTGATAGTCATACTCATAAGGTGGCTCTTTCCAACGAAACTGACCGTCGCCCAACTCAATAGCTGCACGCACCAATGCAATTGACAAATCAAGACTTCGTATCTTGGACTTATCCGTGACATGAATCTGGATGCCGCTGCAAGTCTGCCCAGCCCATTTTTGCGAGGTCGGCTCAAATTGACATTCACGCAAAAACACTCCAGGCATCGAACCACCCAGCAGAGATTTGACACGATCTTTAAAAACGCGTCCATCTGGAATATAGGGGGCGCCAATAAATTGAAAAGGAAGCCCTGTTCCGCGACCCTCAGAGATATTTGTCCCTTCAAAAATAACCGTACCAGGGTACACATAAACAGGGTCGATCGTCGGAAGATTCGGAGATGTCAGAACCCATGGCCTTGCCAGGTCACCCCAATAGGCTTTGGGATTCCAGTCCAAAAGCTCTACGACGTCCAACTCGCATTTAATGTAGGAATTGAAAAAACGCGCCGCCTCACCGGCAGTCAACCCATGTCGCATGGGAATCGGGTACTCGCCCACAAATGACGTAGCGTCCTCATCCAAAACCCGTCCTTCGCATATTTCTCCACCAACGGGATTAGGTCGGTCAAGAACGACAACACGCTTACCAAGCTTTTTAGCTGCGCGCATACAACCGGCGATGGTGGCTTTCCATGTATAGATGCGGCATCCGACGATCTGTAAATCAATGACGATGGTATCAATGCCCTCCAACATCGCCGCAGTAGGCTCACGAGTCTCGGAATAAAGGCTATACATTGGCAGCGCCAAGGATGAGTGCTTAGCGTGCCCAGTCTCAATCATGTTGTCTTGCTTGGTACCGTAAAACCCATGTTGGGGGCCAAATAGGGCCACAAGACGTCCGTCTAAGGCTTGATACATCACATCCCAAGCGGGACGCATATCCTTTGTCACCGAAGCTTGATTGCAAACCAAACCACAACGCCCCCAATCTTTTGACAAATCGGGGTTCGCAGCTAAACGCTCAAGTCCAAGAACACAATTCATAGAAATTCCCGTTTCTGACAGGTCTCTTATACACCAAGGCGTTGCCCAATACGGGTCACAAGCATTGAAAGACAATCATCAACCGACTTCCCACTTACTGATTCGACGAAACTATTGCGATCGGTCGAATGCTCACCGTGACCTGTAAAAGTTCCGTCGCTGAACTCATCAATTTCGAGCTGATAAGTGACACCTTTGACCATATAAGTAAAGTTATGAACCTTAAAAAGCTTGCCGCCCGCATGCACTCGTATTTCTTTCCAGGACATGTACGCTCCCTTCCGACACTGAATGATTTCAGCGTTGAGCCAGAATCATATACGTCTCTGGCTGAGATGATATTCTACGGCAATTGCACCAATACAGTCTAGCTGTCGAGCCAAGATGCAGTTTGTTAAGATCTTTTATAATGATCGCAAAGGCTGGTTTCGAGTTTAACTGTTTGCTACAATTAAACAGAGGTCACGGAGACCTCATAGACTATATGTCTAGGAAAGGAGGTGGTGCTGTGGGTTGTTTTAATAAAAACCCTCGTAGCATGGAGGTGCGTGTCTCATAGCAGAGGCATGATCCTTTAAGAGCTACCAACCGGCTCCCCTCCTTTCACAATCTGTTTTTTCGCGATGGGGATGCCGGTTGTCCCTTGCCCAAGGGTTCCGCGAGCCCCCGCCCCGTCCTCTTAACGCTTCCCGTCAAAATAATAGACACTGTATGGTTGCCGCCTACGATAGCCCACAACCATCAATTTAACCATATGAAATTATTGCTTTTTTTGCAGATCTCGAGGTCAAGTCCTTGGCATTAGCCTTGCAGGCTAAGTGTCAGGGAGTCCGCCACATGATTCGATCGACCATTCAACGCCTGAAAATCATCCTTGCACTGCCACTTTTTATTTTGTGGCAGCAGCCCGTTTTTGCCAAGGACGCCTTCGGTTTAGATCGTTTCAAGAACGCCGCTGAAGACATCACAAAACCCGAGGCGCCCTACCGCACTAAATACGGAAGTCAAATCAGTGTCTATTCCATCAAAAATCAGACGACTGCCCAGGCACCAGTCGCAAGATTTCTGATTCAAGGCGGTCTTCACGGAAACGAGCTGCTCGGCAGTGAATTCGTGGCCTGGCTTGCTCAGCGTTTTGCTGCAGGTGAAAGCCTCCTAAATACTCTCAATCAAGGCCATGTAGAAATTGACTTCGTGCCCTACGCCAACCCGGACGGTACGATACAATTCACCCGATATAACGGCAATCACATCAACCTGAACAGAAACTTTGGTGTGTTATGGGGCGTCACGAAGGAGAATCCTGGCAGCAAGGCATTCAGTGAGGTCGAGACGCGAGCCATACGCGATTTGTTGAATATGCGCCAATATAAAGGCGCGGTCGATATCCATGGTTATATCAATTGGGTTGTAGTTCCGACGGCGCCCGAGGATCGTGTCACGGGGTTGCCAGGGGCCAACCCCACAGTTCTCGCGCAATATCAACGCTGGACCACCTTCATTAAAAAAGAAACTCTAACTCGACTGCCTGGATATGAAGTGAAAACTGCTGGCAGCCTCGGCGATGGTGGTGCATTTGAAGATTATGCTTGGTGGGGTGCTGGAGTCCCGGCTGCCTGTCTTGAATTATTCTCCCAAGACCGTTTTATACCCAGAACCTTGGCGGAAAAAATTGTTGACCTTTTGACACCTAAAGCCTTTGGCTCTTCGAGCATCCTGGGCCAAAATTCTGATATGTTCATAGTGTATGAAAACTACGTCCACAGTTTGTTTCAAGAATCTCTTCGCATTAAGTCTGGACAAGAAAAAACCAGCCAAATGGCTTCTTCAACTGGAAGTAAGCGATGAGCGCAGCCTTAACCTGCGCGCCGCATTTGCCTCGAGGCTCATGGCTTACGAAAATTTATTGAAAGTCACCTTGGATTTTTTCGACAAAAAATCTTGGCAACGCAAAAGCACCAGTCATCAGGTCCCGACTCAAATACCCTAGACTCTTCTCAACCAGTCCGAATCTCTTCTGATCGAATTTTGACGGATCTATCGGGCTTTGAGCGGCAACGGTCCATGACCAACTGCCACGCGGATAGGTTGGAATTGGCGCCACGTAGCTTTTGCGATACTTGAATCCACCGCTAATATTGCGGTGGATGCGGCCCAAAACTTCTTGGCCAAACCAAGGCGACTCACTTTGAGCGGCCATCAATCCCCCGTTGCGGAGAGCTCCGGCAACGTCACGATAAAATTCACGACTAAACAAGCCCTCACCCGGACCGATCGGATCCGTCGAATCGACCAAGATAACGTCAATTTCGTTTTTGAGTTCTTTCATAAATGCAACGCCGTCGCCAACGCGAACCTTCACACGAGGATCGTGTCCGGGCTTAAGGCAGTCAGCAACTTTCGGAAAAAAACGCTTGCTCTGCTCAATCACCATCTCATCAATTTCACAAAGAATGACTTCCTCAACATCTTTATGTTTGAGGATCTCCCGAACAGTTCCACCATCACCTCCACCGATCACAACAACCCGTCGCGGATTTGGATGAAGACAAATCGGTATGTGAGAAATCATCTCGTGATAGATAAACTCATCGGCGTCTGTGATCATCACCAAGCCATCGAGAAGCAGCATAGTCCCGTATGCCTTCGTTTCCACCACATCAACAGTCTGAAACTCGCTTTTACCGCTGAAAAGCACTTCCGTGACGGCCCAACCCGTCCGAATGCTTTCACCCTCTTGTTCAGTGACCCATAAATTCATGGAAGACATTTGCAATCCCCAAAATTAACAAAAAAACCAAGCGTCCTTTTGATCAGCGACGCTTCTTTTCCTGATTGCGAACATACTCAAGGAATGCTGCCTTATCCTGCAGCAAGTCCATCGCATTTGCATGCTGACGAGCCTGACGTTGTAGTTTTTTCTGTGCCTGGCGATTGCCACCCTGAGGGAATTGATTGCGATGCTGCTGATTTCCGTGCTGGGTGTTGCCATGAGCCACATTGCCGTTGACATTGCCATTAACGTTGCCATTTTGCGGATTGCGATGCTGCTGATTACCGCCGCGCATCGTATGCTTCCGCTCAACAATCTCAAACGCGCGAAGAACAACGCCCTCCGCAAGCAGCTCGGAGATAAGTTCATCAATGGTGACGCCCTCTTCCTTGGCATTATCGCGGAGTTTTCGATGAAGCGCCTTGGAGATACGAATCGTCAGGTTTTCAGGAAGGGGCTCTGGGGTGTCCATCAAGTCCATCTGATCATCGTCTTCATTAACCACAATAGCCGGGGTCGAAGCGACCTGATCGATGCGATTTCCGCGATTATCGGCCTCATCATTAAACTTTGCCATGAAGAATCCTTATTTCAAGTTGATAACAACCACCTGTCGTGGCCATGAGCGGCGCTCATTGCGAATCTTTATACCTAACTCTGCGACCTAAAATTTAACCTAAAACTTAACGGTAAAACTTAACGGTAGGACCTTCAGAGATCCTTATGATCTGGATGGTTTTGCTCATTTCAGAATGAACCCGGCTCAGACCAGTTTGGAACTAAGGTCTTGAAATCGGCGAACCCATCATGTGCCTGATTTGACACCGCTAAGTCAAGGGCAAAATCATAGGTCCCACGCTTAACCCCCGAAATCTCAATAAAAACTCCCAGGCTTCCCTTCGTCTTGCGAAGCCACGGCCACGCCTGAACCGTAAGTTTATCATCAAACACTTGACCTGAGGCCATGTAAGGCGGGGGGGACTGTTTGAGAGCCTTCGGATCAACCCGCACCTGAGCCATGAAACTTCCAATAGCACTCTCACCCCTTACCGCAAAGGCGCCATTAGGGGCAGCGTCAAACGCTGATTCTTTGAGGGCCTCACTTTCAGGTCCAGCTTGTGGCAGAGGCTTTAGGGTTGATTGAAGGCGCCAATCAAGACCGTCAGGATACCTCAGGACGTATGCAATACCGCTTCCTTTCGCGAGATATTTTGATGGATCAAATACGAATTCTATTTTGGTCGGAATCTGAAAATAATTCTCGTAGAATACCAATTCACTGAAGAGATGAAGATCAAGAATCGAAAAAAACTTCCTGAGCCGCGAACCTACTGCCACGATGCTGCGAACTGGTCCGGATCGCCAACACTCAATCTCTGACGTAAAATCGGATTCACCAAAATAAAGCGACGGAAACATAAAAAAACGCGGCAAGAGCGGCATGATAAATGAATTTCCAGCAAACACTGACTGCTCACCCGAGGATGTTTTTAAGTTCACGCGCCCCATGAGCATCGGCTGATCCTGGCGAAATTGATAGCGATAAGCTGTGGTATTAACCTCAGCTGATACGCTATTGAATATTTCCGTAAAGGGCTGTGGTGTAACGGGCGCTGCCTTGACGCCGATCCACAGAGATCCAAAAAAATGTCCGTCATTGTCACAAAAATCAACGCGACGAATCGCCAAAAAAGATCCTGGAGGATTTTTAGAACTACCGTCAACCTTTGGGGAACCAAGATCAATACCGCGAACACTGATCTCGTCGACGTCATCAAGGAGACCATTGTCTGTGAATTTCGTGTAGGGAATGCCCTGTTCTAAGACGTAGTTGCCATCATGATTGACCTCATCAATTTGAACAGGAATTCTTTGCCATGCATGGCCTTTGAACGCCCATCCTTCGACCGCGTCCGTGCGAATACCCCACATCCACTCCGGCACCTTAAAAACCACAGGAAACCGCGACTTCTGCATCGGTTGTTGCGTCACACAGGATAATCCCGAAGCGAACGCGACCCGACCATGGGACAAACCCAATATGGCTTCAAATAAGAACACCATGATCCACTGAAATACTTGAGATAATCGACTATCGCTCAATCTCACTGATTTCCTTTGGTATACCCGCTGTCAAGACTTCATGACCATTCTCAGTAATCAGGACATCGTCCTCAATACGAATGCCAATACCCCGATATTCCGCGGGCACCGACACATCATCAGAATTGATATAGATTCCAGGTTCCACACTAAAATACATGCCCGGCTGGAATTGGACAGGCTTACCCTGATTCATATAGGAGCCGGCATCATGGACATCAAGACCAATCCAGTGACTGATACTGTGCGGGCAAAAATGCTTATGCATATTTTTTTCGAGGGCTTCATTGAGAGAATGCTTAATAAGGCCAATACCAATCAAACCCTCTGTCAAAGTCTTAAATGCGGCATCCTGCACATCCATCCACGTCGCGCCTGGCTTAGCTTTGGCGATCGCGTCTTGCTGGGCTCTCAAGCAGATCTCATATAATTCTTTTTGAGCCTTAGTGAATTTACCATTAATCGGGAATGTTCTCGTAACATCGGATGCGTAATTTTCTACCTGACACCCCGCGTCAATCAGCAGTAATTCACCGTCCTTAAGCGGTGCATGATTATCCCGGTAGTGCAACACGCAAGCATTGTCGCCACCGGCGACAATCGACCCATACGCCTCCATTTCAGCACCTTGACTCAAAAATTCATTGAGAATTCTAGCGTGAATCTGCCGTTCATTCATACCCGGTTTTAATTCAGCCAAAATAGCCTCAAATGCCCCCTTGGTAATTTTCGCGGCCGCACGCATCCGTGCAATCTCCTCCGGACGCTTGAAAACTCTCACCTGAGCGCTCACATGAGCTGCATCCGAGACCGGCAATAATCCGACGGCATGACGGGCGTTGATCGCCCGGTGTTTCCGCAGCGCTTCGATTACCTTGCGGTCGGTATCAGA
>JBILMN010000194.1:0-5362 GCA_044375465.1 Oligoflexales bacterium
GCGAGGGAGCGCGTTGCCACTCATTCAATCTTCCGTGGTCCAAATTGCTTCCATGCAGCCCTCTCGTTTCAAGGTGCGGAATTGGCTGAGAGTGACAGAATTAATGTCAGACAAGAGCCAGGTTACCATCGTGATATGATTAACTACGATGAGCTTTGGAGAATTCTGCAGCTCTCATTCTACGAGATCAATCCGGAGCAAACATCGATTCAATATGGCGATATGATTGTATTTTTTGAAACAAAGACCCCACAATACGGCGCTCTCGATTTCAAGACATTACGACACGCGGCAACCTATCTATTTGGCGGCTATGTTTTTTCCAAGGGATCGAAAAGCGCCAATAGTCCCTATGTTGTCCGAACGTTGGCTGTTGAATGGGAGACTTGGACAAAATACACTGAAAAACTGGGTGTAAAGGTGTTTCGCAGAAACCTTAAACATGTTAAGACGGCCCCGCCAATGGACCCGGTGGACTGGGTTTATTGACTTTCTTTGACATCAACCACAGGCAGGCATACGCAATGAAACAGCGATCGAATCATCGTGGTCCGTCCAATCGCAGACCATCCTCCTCTACTCGTCCCGGGCGTCCTGCTTCGAATCAGAAAACAGACTCGCATGCGCCGCTCAACAAGGCTCCAAAGCACTCAAGCTCCACGCCTCTTCAGGCTGGCAGTACAAAAATCATGCGCAAAGCTGGATTTTCGGGGAAATTACACCGTGGTCATGTGGTTGATGCTGCAACAGATTTTGCAACCTCCTGCGCCGTCAAAGAACAATGCGGTGCTTGCGTATTTGTAAACACGAACTACGCTGATTCATTAAGAACAAAATTCGACAGTGGCATTGCGTTGCTTAAATTGGCTGGGGTTTTGGACCATGCGCAGGTGCTGCAACCCATGCCAAGCCCAACGCCATTGGGTTATCGCTCATATTTCAAACTTGCCGTAAGGCCTGCCAACCCGATGCAGAAGCGTTTAGCTGAACGCGATGGAATGACTAGGCGTTTTGCAATGGGGCTCTTTGTCCCAGGAACCCACCAAGTCAGTGTTGATATGAGCGATTGCCCCATACACACAAAGCCGTTGGCCAATTTAATTAAAAGCCTTCATGCAGAAATCGAACTCACGAGTCTTGCGCCATGGGATGAAGCGACTGGCGAGGGAGATCTGCGGTACGTCGCCGCTCGTGCGTCTCATCTAACTGGTGAATTGATGATCACTTTTGTTGTCACGAGCCCGCAGAAGCAGGAACTTATTAAACTTGTAAATCGATTGCGTAGGATGGGACACAAAATCAATAGCGCGCATATGAATGTCAATGCCGATCCTGGCAACGCAATTTTTGGTCCAGATACGATGTTGCTTGCGGGGACCTCGGGGCTGAGAGAGCGGGTATGCGATCTAGATATAGAAATCAGTCCGATGGCGTTCTTCCAGGTAAATCCCTGGCAAGCGAGCAACCTATATCGCCGTGTGGAAATGCACGCGGGCAAGGGTCAAAATGGAGAGGTCGCATGGGATCTCTACACCGGTACTGGCCAGATTGCCCTAATATTGGCTCGGTCTGGATACAAAACGCTCGGTATTGAGGAAGTTGCAGCCGCATCATCCGACGCAAATCGCAACGCACAGCGTAACCAACTTCAGGACAGAGCTGTATTTATATCCTCCCGTGTTGAAGACAGCGAAGCGATTTTGCCTGAGTGGTCAAAAACCCCCCGCGTCATTGTTGTTAACCCATCACGGCGCGGTCTTCATGAGAACGCAAGAAATCACTTAACGCACGTACTTAGAAGACAAGATAAGGCCAAATTAATTTACGTTTCATGTGAGGCGGAAACCTTGGCGAGGGATCTCAAGGCTCTTGTGAGATCGGGACATAAAGTCCGCCAAATAGAGGCCTTTGATATGTTCGCACAGACAGACAAATTGGAGTGGGTTGCGGTGTTGACGAGATGAGAATTCAAGTACTGGATGTCAGCGATCTAAAAAATTGATTTCACCCATCGGGTGATCATTATCTCTCTCGTCTTCAATTTTGATAGACTGATGAGTTAAGACGAATTGCAGTTCAAAACTGCTGATTCCATGGCCAATCATAATAGAGACAACGGACCCTGGAACTGTATGTTTTACAATGTGAGATTTTCCCACATAGATTTTTGGGAGCCCGATATTGATGTTGACGCCAAACTTTCCGCAGTTTACTTTTGCTCGGCCTAAAACTTGATTACACATTTCTCCAGTGATGTCGCCGATAAAATCATTGTCAAATACAAGAGCAATGTCTCTAAATAGGGATTCTGCAACTACTTTGACAGCTGGAGCGGTCATTCCAACCCCAAGTGAACCATGAAGGCCGTCACCGATTAAGGCGATCACGCCTGTACAATATGAGTTTTCTGGGTGCCCCTGGTCGCGAAATGATAGTTTTGACCTTTCGGGGTTCATGTTGAAATAGAATTGATAGACCTCTGTTGCGGCTTCGACAAAAGCGTTAATGATCCGTACGTCGTAGGCAGTTTCTGGAGACAAAACATCGCTCTTTAGGGTGTTCAGCAGTTGTGTCAGATTGAGCGGTTCAGTTAACGGCTGTTTTTCCTGGAGCTGACTCGCGATGGACTTTTTCATCGGATCAGTTTTTTCACCCAGAATATAGACCTTAGCGTTTCGATTCAGAGGCGAGATCCTTGCCAATTCGCTTACCAGAAGAGCGTCGAAATTCTTGCTGAGTGCATCCACCAAGATTGCGTCACAAGATTTTGTTTGTAAATTTTGTTTCGTCTCGTCTAAAGTGCTGGCACTTAACGTTTCAAATCCGTTCTGAGAGAGAAATTTTGTAATGGTCTTGTTGTAGATCTCATTTTCATGGATGACCATGATCAGTTGAGTGAAATTTTTGTCATTTTTTTTGGCAACAACCATAATTTTCAATCACCCTTAGTAATCAATGCCCAACGCCATGCCTAACGAAAATCAAGCCGCCTTTTCGTCAATGGTACGATTGCGGATCATGTCCCAGTCTGCGATTCCCAACGCATTTGCAATATCTATGAGAAGGATCATGTTGTTGTCACGTCTGTACACTGAGATAATGTACTCAGTACGAATGTTCGGATCACAGTCTGGACGTGGTGAAAGATCTTTGTGATCTGGAGTGACAACGTGATTCACTGAGTCGACAATGACACCAATATTTTGATCACCGGAATTGAGGATGATTGTTGCCCGATCGTTTGTCGGCTTGTTTGCTATAGAAAACTTTTTCGCAAGATCCAACGTTGCAATGACTTTGCCGCGCAAATTGGTGATGCCGACAAAATATGACGGCGCTTCCGGTATCGGAGTGAATTCTGGGATTCCTATCACTTGCTTCACTGCGGACAGCGGGATGCCGTATTCCTGAGCACCGAGTGTGAAGCATAAAAATCTTTCTCCCACCGAAATCTTGTAGCCCGTAGGTGTCGACGAGCCGATATGTCGCTCTGCGGGTTTGTGGACCTGACTTTCGTCTGATGTTCTTGTGACGGACAGAAGCGGAACGACGTTTGTCTGTTGGGGTGGAGACAGTGGTTTCTGTACCGAGTTATCATGACCGATGTTAGAC
Source organism: Oligoflexales bacterium (assembly GCA_044375465.1). Classification (GTDB taxonomy): domain Bacteria; phylum Bdellovibrionota_B; class Oligoflexia; order Oligoflexales; family RGVZ01; genus CAMDKS01. The sequence goes on from JBILMN010000194.1 coordinate 3,613, forward strand.
GCCGATTTTTTTGTATCGGACTCCGTCTTTTTGCCCGCATTTGAGTCCGGGAACCCATTAGACGCAATCGCCGCTTCAATTTGAGACTTAAGAGGGGCAATTTGAAATTTTGCCTGCATGTCTGCCCGGAGCGCTACGACCATTTCTCCGATAAAGTCGTTGCTTTTCAGCAAAAGATCCACCATCGGCTCATTGACTTTAATTTGGCCATTTTTAAGTTTGAGAAGAAGGTTCTCGAAGCCGTGGCAAAGATCGCCAATTTGCTCAAAGCCAACGGCATTTGATGATCCTTTGAGGTTATGGATGACTCGAAAGATGCGATCTAGAATAGATGTATCTCCAGGGCTGGATTCCAACTCAAGAAAGCAGGTCTCGGCCTCTGCCATAAGTTGGTCCGCTTGTCCTAGAAATGTTGTTTTTAACTCTAGCTCTAACTCATCCATTATGATCACTCCGATTTATTTCATGTTAAAACAGGCCGGTAGGAGAACAGGATCCCTACCTTGGGGGGACATCGGCTTTTCTCAAAAAAACTTTACGAAGACTATCGCCAGAGATGATCGTTTCTATGAAAATCTAATAAAATTAGGGTGATAATAGCCACAGGATGCGTGAGGTTAGCCATACTCCCGCCGTTTGTGTGTCACACCTGTCTGTGTGTCAAATGGAACCAATAGCATTCATTGAAACAAAGCCGTGACAGCGGGGAATCCATAAAGCAATTAATGCCGAGTGACCTGTCACATCGGGACACTTATACTCATGGTAGTTTCCTCGACGGCGTTTTAATTTTAAAATCCATGAAGTTCCTGGGAGTTATAGAAAAATATGAGTCGGTTATCCTTGCACCATAAGATTTCGTTGTGTATTGGGTTAATTTCCTGTTCTCTTGTTGTTGCCGCAAGCTATTTTTTGCGACAGGAGCTTCAAAAAATGTCAGCGAGTCCAGCCACAATAGCTTCGCACAGTTACTGGTTTGACTTGAGTCAGACGACGATGATGTTTGCGGTTGCGGCACTATTTGTGCCTTTCGTGTTGATAAATTGGTTCACAAGCCAATTGCGGGAAAGCTCGATGCGATTGCAGCTCGCTCGTGAAAATTTTGAGCGAGTGTTTGCGTCTGGAGTTATAGGTAATGCAGGTGACAGCAACAAGGCATCTCCAGGCATTATTCATAGCACCTTGAATCAAGTATACGAAAACACAGATGAGGCCCAAAAAACTGCCCAAAACGTAATTGTTTTGCTCAACCAGGCGCTTGCTGGCGCCAACACGGTAAGCGACATTAGTCTTAAGATGTCACAAAAAATTAACGACGTAACTCATAGCATCAGAGATGTCAGTGCAGCCGCGCCCTCCGGATTTTCTGCTGTGGTTGGTGTCGCTGAGGAGTTGACCAAGATGACGAAGTCTCAAAGCGAAAAGATCAAGGACACATTGCTTACTCTGAATAGTATCAAGTCCAACATGGTCAAAAACGATGAGTTACTGCGACGACAAAGTGAGATTATTGGCGGAAGGAATCAAATGAGTCTGCAGAAAAATGCCGGTTTAAGTTCTAATCTCTCGGTACTATGCGAAAAGCTTCTATCGGAGTCAAAAAGTCTGAGTGGCATGGTCCTGCCTGTCCTTACAGAAATACTTGGTTTCAAACACGAAGAAAGCCCATCGCTACAATCGCCTACGAAAAATCCACCTCGGGCCACCGTGGGTGAAAATGTCAAAAAAGCGCCTGCGATCGCTGTGACAA
>JBILMN010000052.1:0-17464 GCA_044375465.1 Oligoflexales bacterium
CCATTAAACTCCAAGCCACTTGCGAGGCTTTGAGCCATCGGCTTTTGCCACCAGAGACTTCGCCTCCATGGCTTCGACAATTCTTGCGGCGCGGTTGTACCCAATCTGAAGATGGCGTTGCAAAAAGCTGGCACTGACCACACCATGGGTTCGGGCGATATTCAGGGCGTCATCCCACTTGGCATCGGCAGCCCCAGCCAACCCAGAGCCATCGCCATCATCTTCAACACCAGCCCCACGAGCGACCTCTTCATCAATCCACCCCATGGCACGGTCATCGTAGACCACCTCGTAGTTGCGTTTGGCATCGGCGACAAGTGCGAGCACTTCCTCATCGCTGACAAATGCTCCTTGGAGTCTCTCTAAACGACCAACCCCGGGACGCTGCAACAAGAGATCGCCCTTGCCCAAGAGTTTTTCTGCACCATTATTGTCTAAAATGGTTTTACTGTCGTGGCGACTCACCACCTGAAAAGACAGGCGACAGGGAAGATTGGCCTTAATGACACCAGTGATGACGTCGACCGAAGGCCTTTGTGTCGCAAGCACCATATGAATCCCAGAGGCGCGAGCTTTCTGAGCAAGGCGCTGAATACTGCCCTCCACGTCCTTAGGGGCTGTCAGCATTAAATCAGCAAGCTCATCAATCACCAGCAAAATATAGGGTAGCCGCCCAATCTGCGGATCATTCATGAGTCCGCGGATCTGCTCTTTTCTAACGTCAGAAGCAGCATCCCAAAACGTATTGAATCCACCGATGTTGCGTACCTGGGCGTGTTGCATAATCTTGTAGCGACGCTCCATTTCATTGGCGGCCCACTTGAGAGCTGATGACGCACGGTCAGGCTCCGTGATGACTGGCATCAGCAGATGGGGGATGCCGTCATAGACGCTCAGTTCGAGCATCTTCGGATCCACAAGAATCATACGCACATCGTCAGGTGAGGATTTCATAATGATGCTGCACAAAAGACTATTGATCCCAACGGATTTTCCCGTACCGGTGGCACCTGCGGCCAGGAGGTGAGGCATCGTCGTGAGATCGGCCGTAAATGGATGTCCGTTGATCGTTTTGCCCATGGCAAACGTGAGCGGTGATGGACTTTTTTGGAACGATTCACTAGCGATGATGTCGCCAAGGTAAACCATTTCTCGCCGTTGGTTTGGCACCTGAATACCCAGGGCTCGTTTTCCAGGCACTGGATTGATGAAGATACTGTCCACTTTTAAGGATAGTGCAAGATCGTCCATGAGCGAGACGATTTTCGACTGCTTGATCCCCGCCTCTGGTTGAAATTCATAAACAGTCACCACGGGCCCAGGTTGCCATCCAACAATCTTACCTGTGACGCCAAATTCTCCCAGGGTTGTGGTGAGCACGGCGCCAGTGGCTTCCAACTCCTTTGGACTAAGGGCCGTGGACACATGCTCACTAGCGCGTTTAAAGGTCTCAATTCCGGGAGCCGCGTAGGGCCTCTTTGGGGCAAAATCATGGGAAGAAGACAATAGATTTGGCAGCACCTCATCGTTTGCTGCACCAAGGATGACAGACTCTGGCACCTCATCAAATAGAGCACCTTCAGACAAAGCGGGATCGGTGCGTTCGGACACCAGAGGCCCCCCAGATTCGGCCAAGGCTTCTGCGGACCCTGGCTGCGATTCTTTTTGCGGATCAGATTTTTGATGTAGCAGTTCTTGCTTGGTCGGCTCATGATCGGCCCTCAAAGTAGCCGTTGCACCGTCTCCCACAAATTTACGGCGCAGCGTCAGGAAAATGTCTGCGATTTCTGTACCGCTAATCAGCAATATGGACGCGAGAAGAGCACTCCACAGAATGATTTGCGAGCCGAGGTCTCCGGCGTTGGATCTCAGACTTACGTGTAGGATTTGTCCGATTGCACCGCCGCTAGCAAAACTTACACCGCGGATGGGCAATGTGGGTTGTAAGGAGTTTAGAAGCGGCATGAGTGACAGCAGCAGCGTGGCCCAGCCAGCAAGGACCGGAACCAACGACTGTTTAAGGTTGGCTGAGCGGAGGTTCCAGCCGAGTTGCAAGAGCAATATTGGAATGGTCGAGGCCGCAAGGCCAATGTAAAAATAAAGTGCCCCGGCAATCATATTGCCGGTCGGCCCGCCCAAGTTTCGTGATTTTGTGATGGTATTGGTCCATGAACTGTACACCCAGTGCTCAAAGGGCTGAAACGATATAAGGGATATCATCAAGAAAGCAATGAGCCCCAAGGTCACAATAAAAATCGCGTCGCGTTCAAATTGGCGGCGGCCGTCAATATTGGCGGCATCCTTGATGCGACTTACAACAAAAGACGCTGTGTCAGACGTGCGTGATAAGGACCGGGATATTAAAGAATTTTGTGCCACGGGTCGCCTCGAACAGTGTCATGCCAGTGAAATGCCAGTGAAGTTTCAGCGAAACGAATGATTGGACCAATGAAATTACATCACTGCCATTGTAACTCTGAACCGCCCAGGACTCAAAACTTCAGCGATTATGGTAGTGCCAAAACAACGCGCTTAACAGCCCAGACCCCAAGCGCACGAGCCCAACGCTCTGATATCAACACAATGATAGGACCAAGAATTAGAACCAAGAATTTGTGGAGAGATCATCATCACTTCAAAAGACGAACATTTTTTATTTTTTGGGGCTAAATACTCTTCAAAACAACGTGGGCTGGTCGTTTACGAATAAGGCGCGGACCTTTGGCGCGACGTCTCGTAACTCTTGCACGTAACGTTTGGCGTAAGGACCAAAAAAATAGAGTTCTTTTGGAGACACCAATTGAATGATGGCTTTGAGCTCCGGACCGTCACAGTGACTGGATAGGTAGAAGGTGTCCATGACTTTTGTTGAGAATGCCAGACTCGTGTCGCGGCGAAATTGTGGCAGCGCATCCTCGATCGTTAGAATGGGCCCGGCATTGTCCTTGACCGGAAGCATACTATTTGTGCGCCGTGACTTAGGCAAAATTAAGACTCGTTGTCCGGAGTGTCGCTTACCGATAACGGCGTAGTGACCAAGTTGAGATCCAAAAGATTCGTAAACGCGATTGATGCGGTAGATGGTTGGATGGACGGCAACTGCAATGCCCGCCTCGTTAAGAAGTTTGGTGATTTCCTGGGCGGTTGCGATGGGATCACACAGGATGGCTGGAGTTCTGCCCGCGTCAAGATGCTGCTTGATGGTTAAGGTCAGACGTTCCTTCTCCTTGCGCCGGTTCGGCATCGATTGGCTAGGGTCTGGATGAAACGCGCCAAGAATCAAAACGTTGGCTTTTTTGACCTGCATTTTACGGACGGTTGCGATGGAGTTGGCTTGCAGGCACGGAGCATAAAGAATGCGGCCTTTATCTGTTTCAACATAGAGACTTGCACCTCCGAGGACGCTGCCCGAAGGAAGTAGCTCCATCTTGAGCCGTCCAATGGAGAAGGGCCGATTATATTGGCAGACGAGTGCGTGAGGCTTGCGACGACAGGCTTCCAATATTTTGACGGTTTCTTCGGTTGCGATGACCTGAGGGACTTTGGAGTGTGACAATGCTGTGGCTGAAGATAAAAAAGAGAGATCGCCTGACAGTTGCGAGTCAAGCCATAGAATGGAGTCGGCAATGTGCAGACCATCTTCTGTGGATTTTACTTTGATCAGTTCTTTTGACACGTCGGAGACCGACTCCCTCAAAGCACGCAAAAAGAGTAACAGATAACATCAAAAAATATTTGGCAAATACCCAACAATCCATGGTCAGGATAGTAATATTTGAGGGTTGTGGTCAAGCAAAGACCTGATGAAGCATTAGACTGATGAATTAATAGCCACGCGTCTCTGCCACTCGTCCGGACGAGTATTTTGAGTAATAGGTGTAGTGCCAGTAGAACTCATCAAAAGGGGTGATGCCTTTAACCGAGCCATTATTAACAAGCCGATAAAGAGCGATATAATCTTTGTATTTCTTTTCTATAATAGCAAATACGATCCGCCTGTTTTCATATGCTGCCATGAGCCAGATCCTCCCGATGATTCAAGCACGGCGCGGCGTCACCCCGCCTATCTATAAGAGATCTCGGGAGTATTCAGCGAAAATTTAATAAATATAAAAATTTTCTTTTAATAACAAAGTGTTGCATCTTGTTTGGCCGTGTTATTCTGAAGCTGTAAGGGGTTTTGTTCACACCCTATCCACAGATTTTTTGGCGAGACCTGGTTGGACTGCAAGTGCGCCTCCGGGCTTCTTGAGACGTTGAGCGACTGGGAATCAAAGGAATCAGATGATACCACCATGGGCTGTCATGACATTGCTTTCATTGGCAGTCTTTGCCATGGCCTGGGGGCTTATCATGGTTCACGACTCCGGCGCTCTTGGGCGAGCGAATCGTTACCGAAGCCAGTACCAAAAGCTAATTGTTGAGCTTGAGCGACTTGTTGAGCGCGCCAATCGTCTGTACCCCCTCTCCGAGCAAACCAAGGACCAAGGGCTTCTTGACCATTACCACTCTGCCCTAAAAATGATTGAGACACTTTTGGAGGCCGTCAAAAAAATAGGCACCTACAGTCATGACGAAGACCGCATGGCGGCCCCCTTGTTTCTCACCCGTGATATTGCGCAAAAAATTGACCGCGTTGAGATCGCCATGCGACGGGGGATTCAGGGCAAGCCGCACGCGTTCATGAAAGCGGCAGCAACCATGGCGCAGCAGGTGATTGGCTGCCATTTTTGCTCTAGACCGTTTGATCCGCAACGATTCAGTAAAGTCAGAGTCAAAATTGATGGAAAAGGTTCTGAGGTGGCGTCATGCTCCTACTGCCGTGAGAAGTTGCTGCTGACAAAAAAAGCGCGCGTGCTGTTTTTTGATGAAGATGGGCAACAAGTTCATTGGTCTAAAGCAAAATCATGGACACCATCGCCAGAGTATTGGAATATCAACCGGGATGATGTCAGCCGGTCTGGTCGATCAACGCATTTGGAATTGGTCTACAGCAGTGTTTCGCGCCTGAATCGGACGGACGGGCCGAAAGACTCGTAGGCGGTGAAGGTCTTAAGGTTTTTGTTTCAACGGTTTTTAGGATTCTGGTTGGTGTCTCAAAAGTAGTGATACAAAAAGTTATATAAACACGGTTGTTTTATTTTAGGGAGTGCATGCAAATGGCAAAACAAGTTGTGAAAGTAGCGGTCACGGGGGCCGCAGGTCAAATCGGTTATAGTTTATTGTTTCGCCTCGCTTCTGGAGAGGTCTTTGGTAACGACACTCAGGTGCATCTGAGTCTTTTAGAGCTTCCCGCTGCAATCAAAGGTGCAGAAGGCACCGCAATGGAAATCGAAGATTGTGGTTTTCCGACCCTCGCAGGCATCAGCATTTCCGATGCTGCGGAGTCAGCGTTTGATGGCATCAATTGGGCGCTTTTTGTTGGCTCAAAGCCACGGGGCCCTGGAATGCAGCGTAATGACCTGATTCGTGACAACGGCCCTATATTTGTTTCTCAAGGACGCGCTCTCTCTCGTGCAGCTAAAGATGTGCGCATTGTGACCGTGGGAAACCCCTGTAATACCAACGCCCTGATTGCTCAGCACAACTGTCGTGACATTCCAGCGACGCGTTTTACGGCCATGACCATGCTGGATGAGAATCGCGCTAAGGCGCAGCTTGCCAAGAAGGCAAACTGTAATGTCGGTGACATTAATATCGCGATTTGGGGCAACCACAGCACCACCATGTATCCAGATTTCGAAAACGGGACCATCGCCGGTAAGAAAATTACCGAAGTGATCAACAACCGTTCATGGCTTGAGGGTGAATTTGTAAAAACCGTTCAAGAGCGAGGCGCTGCCATCTTGAATGCCCGTGGAAAATCTTCGGCAGCATCGGCCGCGAGCGCCTGTATTGATCACATGCTGCGCCTGATGCGGCCAACGCCGGCTGGTAAGTACTTCTCTTGTGCCGTTCCCAGTGATGGCAATTCCTACGGAGTACCCGCAGGTCTTATTTTCTCGTTCCCCTGCCGCTCCCTGGGAGGGGGCCAATATGAGATCGTCAAAGACATCCCGATTTCTGAGTACTCCCGCAAAAAGATTGATGAAACAACAAAGGAGCTCTTGGCTGAGCGAGAGGTTGTGAAAGATCTTTTAGTAAAGTGAACGATTGCCCCCAGATTATCGATGAATCCCCTGCCTTGACTTTAAGGGCAGGGGATTTAACTTAGATATATCTTTGATTTTTATTTTGAAAATCAGGGGTCTTTATTTGCAAGGAGATAAGCCTATGGTTTGGTTTAAACGTATTTTCTTATTTATGGTCGTCAACATTTTAGTCATGACCACGATTTCTATTGTGACGAGCGCGCTTGGATTGCGCGGATATCTGACGCCTTACGGAATAGACTACGGACAATTGATGGTATTTTGTTTGATCTGGGGTTTTGGTGGAGCCTTGATCTCGTTGGCCCTTTCCCGCGTCATGGCAAAGTGGATGATGGGTGTTCAATTGATTGATGAATCTACCAGTAACCCCCAACTGCGCGAGGTCTTGTCCATGGTCTACCGCCTCGCAGATCAAGCTGGACTTCCTGTAAGGCCCCAGGTGGGATACTACGAAAGTCCTGAAGTGAATGCCTTTGCAACAGGACCGACCAGGTCCCGGGCTCTTGTCGCAGTGTCCACAGGTCTACTGAATCGCATGAAGCGCGAAGAGGTCGAGGGTGTCATTGGGCACGAAATTGCCCATGTTGCTAATGGCGACATGGTCACAATGACTTTGATCCAAGGGGTCATCAACGCCTTTGTGATGTTCATAGCTCGTGTCATTGGTTACGCAATTGCAAACGCGACGCGCTCAGACGACAACGAACGACCCAGTTATATGCTGCAGAGCATGGTCACTATGGTGCTAGAGATCTTTCTCAGCATTCTCGGAAGTATCGTCGTGGCGGCCTTCAGTCGCTGGCGTGAGTTTCGCGCCGACAAAGGCGGCGCCGCCCTGGCAGGACGAGGCAAGATGATTGCGGCGCTGGAAGCATTAAAATCCCTTCACAATATCGGGCCAGAGGTGGAGCCTGAGGGACAAAAAGCGATTGCTGCCTTCAAAATCTCGTCACGTCGCGGAGGGTTTTTGAAGTTATTCTCCACTCACCCTGATCTCGACGACCGTATTCAGGCCTTGAAGGCGTCACAAGTAGGCTGATTTTCTTGGTCCCCCTGTCGACTTTTGCTTGAGGCGCAGGGGCCTTCTATGTATAGTTGCGGTCCTTGGATTCCCCTGCGACGAGCCTTGAATGGTTTGATGCGGTGGAGTTGTGGAGAGATGGCCGAGTGGTTTAAGGCGGCGGTCTTGAAAACCGTTGTGGGGTTGCACCTCACCGGGGGTTCGAATCCCTCTCTCTCCGTGTCCGCGGGTTAGATCGGGACAAGACTCCAAGGAGAAACCAAAGTCAGCCGCGATGGTTTCTGGTTAAGTGACGAATATATTGAGAACTCTATACGGAAAGGTGGCCGAGTGGCTGAAGGCACGTCCTTGCTAAGGACGCATACGGGAAACTGTATCGGGGGTTCGAATCCCCCCCTTTCCGCCACACAACAGAATTCTCACCAAACATTCCATCAAGAATTTAAGTTTTCAGTTGCTTTATCAGAGACGGGTTTGTATATAGCCCCTCTCGCAACGAGAGGCACCCGTAGTTCAGTTGGATAGAATACCAGACTACGAATCTGGGGGTCGGAGGTTCGAATCCTTCCGGGTGCGCCATTTTCCAACGTCAAAAAGTTTTCCCAATCATCACAAAGAGTCCATTTCCGTGGTGTACGCAGATGATCATCGAGATCCTTTGACGCGCTTTAGACGCGCTGCGTGACACTTGGTGATGGAGTCTGCTGCGACTTCCCTATTGTATGGGAACAAGCATCGCCCGTATAATCAGAGGGTTTATGCGGGGTTGGGCGCATGTCATTGGTGCTTCAAAACTGCGACCCAAAAATGTGAAAGGATGACATGGCAAGGCTTTTTGGAACAGATGGCATTCGCGGATTGGCCAACACCTACCCCATGTCGCCTGATATGGTGTTAAGACTTGGGCAGGCTATTGGGATGTATTTCGGTTCGCGGCAGCATAAGGCCCGAGTTTTAATTGGCAAAGACACCCGTCGTAGTGGGTATATGCTCGAGCAGGCTCTTTGTTCAGGCATCTGTAGTGTTGGCGTTGACGCGTTTTTTTTAGGCCCCCTACCCACGCCCGGCATCGCTTACTTGACGCGCGGCATGCGTGCCAGTGCAGGCATTGTGATTTCGGCGTCCCATAACCCGTTTCATGACAACGGTATTAAGATCTTTTCTGCCGATGGTTATAAACTTCCCGATGAGGTGGAAGACGAGCTCGAGCGTCTGGTTCAAGACCCAGATCTTGCTAGTGACGCACCCACAGGGGACGGGATCGGCACGGCCCGCCGCATTGAGGATGCTATTGGACAGTATGCGGTGTTTCTTAAAGAACAATTTCCAAAGCATCTAAAACTTGATGGACTGCGTATCGTTTTAGACTGTGCCAATGGGGCTGGTTACCGCGTCGCACCCAAAGTGTTCTCAGAGCTTGGAGCGGAGATTTTTGTCATAGGCGACGATCCAAATGGTACCAACATCAATGAGCACTGCGGAGCATTATATCCACAGAGCCTTCGGGAAAAAGTACTACTCTATAAAGCTGATCTTGGAATTGCCCTAGATGGTGATGCTGATCGCATTGTTGCCGTGGACGAAAAAGGCGAGATCATTGACGGCGATGAAATGCTTGCGGCTTGCGGAGTCTCGATGCTCAAAAAAGGTCGCCTTAAAAACAATACGGTTGTTTCAACTGTCATGAGCAATCTCGGCCTTGATGTAGCGCTCAAAAAACATAAAGGGCACCTTCTGCGCGCCAAAGTGGGTGACCGCTACGTTATGGAGGCCATGCGCCAGGGAGATCACATGTTGGGTGGAGAGCAATCAGGACATCTGATCTTTCGCGACTCTTCGACCACGGGAGACGGTGTTTTGGCGGGCCTGAAGTTTTTGGAAATCATGGTGGAAGATGGTAAGAAAGCATCGACACTGAGACAGACCATGGAGCGTTTTCCGCAACTTGTCCGTAATGTCAAGGTCCAGGAAAAAGTCCCCTTGGAATCCTTAAAAGACTTTCAAAAATGTCTAAAATCAGCCGAAAAAAAACTTGAGGGCAATGGACGAATTCTTGTGCGCTACTCTGGTACCGAAAGTTTAGCCCGAGTGATGGTTGAGGGAGAAAATAGTCACGAGATCGAGACGATCGCCGAAGAGCTTTGCCATGAGCTGACGGGATCGATCGCTAAAGCTCTAAAAAAATGAGGAAGACCGCCCATGATTCGTCTTGGCGTTAACATTGATCACGTGGCCACCGTTCGTCAGGCCCGCGGAGAATCCTACCCAGATCCTGTGCAGGCAGCTGTTATGGCAGAGCTTGGAGGTGCGGACAACATCACCTGTCACCTGCGTGAAGATCGCCGCCACATCCAAGACCGGGATGTCTACGCCCTAAAAGACACCATCAAAATCCCACTTAATTTTGAGATGGCTTGTACCCCTGAAATGCTTGCGATCGCCAAGAAAATCAAACCTCATGCCGTGACACTTGTTCCCGAAAAAAGACAAGAGCGGACGACTGAAGGCGGTCTTGAACTCAAAAAAAACCTTAAGGAACTCACTCGCGCAACGAAGCTGCTGCAAGATGCTGGTATTTTGGTGTCGCTATTTATTGAACCTACCGTGGAGGCCGTGAGTCTTGCGAAGAAGACCTCTGCCCTGGCCGTGGAGTTTCATACAGGTGCATTTTGTAAGCGTATCGATGCTACAGGCACAACAACTCAAAAGTGGCAGCAAGTTCAGATACTTGCCGCTGCGAGTGCCGCAGCCCAAGATCACGGCATCCAGAGTCATTTTGGACATGGACTTCATTATGCGAACGCCCACTGGTTGCAGGCGGTCCCTTTTGCAGAAGAGGCCAATATTGGTCATGCGATCGTCGCAAGAGCAATCTTTTGTGGTCTTGAAACCGCGGTGCGAGATATGCGCCGATTACTCAATAGCCCTGAGCATCATCCCGGTAAATCGGCTCTTGTCTCAGGAGGCGTCGAATCAAAAAAAGGCCGCCGTCAATGACGCCAAAGCGGACATGGCACGCACAAATCAGTGATTATCCGAAAGTTTGCCGGGATATTCATCAAGATCTTTTAAGCGACAATCCGTTTGTGCTATGGCTCATGGGAGATCTTGGCGCAGGAAAGACTACGTTCTCAGGGGTATTACTCCATGAGCTGGGTCTTGGTGCGAATATACCTGTACTGTCCCCTACTTTTACGTATCTGACGGAATATGAGACGCCGTCTGGCCGTATGGGACATTGTGATCTTTACCGACTGGTTGCCGGAGACTCCGATTCGGTGGAGGCGTTGTTGTCAGGACGAGACTTTCGCGGGCTCATCATCGAATGGCCTGAGCGAGTCCCTGATGCGGGACCGATCATGCCGACACGTATTCTTCAATTGAGGATGGATACAGACCCAACTCGTCGATTCTTAACCTATGGGCGGCCATAAATATGGGTGAACCAATGTCTGAAGCCAGTAAAAATATCGCAAAACGTCGCACCATTCTCAAGCTTCGAACAAAAATCAAAAACGCTGTCACATGGTTGCAAGGCTTTGCAGACCGATTGTGGTATCCGCCGTTTATTGGTCTTCTGGCTGCGCTCGATAACCTGATTTTGATTATTCCAAATGACGGTATTCTAATCTCAAGCAGTATGCTCACACCCAAAAGGTGGTACGTTTTAGCTCTTTGTGTCGCCATTGGATCAACCATTGGGGCGGTGGGTCTCGCCGCGCTGATTGAAGTGCAGGGGTTGCCCTGGCTTCTAGATCTCTATCCAGGAATTGATCAGACGGCGACGTGGCGTATGACAGACGAGTTCTTTCATAACTACGGTCTCATTGTGGTTTTTGTCGTAGCGGTGACCCCGGTACTACAGCAACCGGCGGTCGTTTTTGCAAGTCTTGCAGGGATTTCTTTGTATGAAATCGCTACGGTTATTTTTGTCGGACGCTTGATAAAATTTCTCGTTATGGCGTATGCAGGATCTCATGCGCCAAAGCTTCTCAACCGCATGTGGGGCGTTAAAGGTGAACTCGAAGAGGTTGGCGTAGACGTCAATTCAAAAATTGAGGGCCCACCTTGATGCATGGTTTATCAACGAAGCTTTCTTTGATTATAGATTTCCACGGTCACGTTCTTTGGTACGATGTCATGAACTGTCGCCCCCTCTGGCAGCGTTGTGGTGACCGGTAGCTCATAGCGACCAGGGCCAAGATCCTTGGCGCTGATGCTTGCGCGGATATCGCGGTTCCCGATTTTTCCAAGCTGCTCATCACTGGCTTTGACCACAATCGACACACTTGCCGGGCGCGCTGCAGCGACTTTGTCAGAGTCCGATATTTCGATGGGCACCACAGAAAAAGTTTTCAGTGATTTTTTTGGCCCAATCTTTAGAGAAACACGCACGTTTGATTGACCAAGTGAAAAGTCTGGGAGGTTGGCCTTCGCTATGGACGTGGATATGACCTTTGACTCTCCCAAATGTGAGATGTCGACCGGCTCTGTGGTAAGTTCGACAATTCTCGCGACATCAGATTTGGCTCCAGAGACCTCGATCTCACTTGGAGCTGCAAGCGCCTCATCAAGCATCAGCGGAGGTTCTGGTGTGCCAAGTATGGTTGGTTTCACGGGGATCATCCTGGTCAATCGTTCTTCTACCAAAAAAGTGACGTAGGGATCATGAATGGTGAGTCTGATCCTGTTATCCCACCGTGGAATAAATTCCTTGTCCAGACGAAATCGCAGATTTCCGGTCTTACCAGACGGGACGCGAATGAAGGCCTGAAAAATTTTACCGGTCATTCCGCCGACAAGGACCCTCGGACCACGCAGTGTTAAATCTCTTGAAATTTGAGCCGTGTCACGGAGCGCTAAACCTGAGCCAAGTTCAATTTTGACATCCAGTTTAGCATTGACCTCCAATACCTCCTCACCTTGGACGACATACCAGACGAGAACGGCAAGCACCAGTGCGGTGACCTTGTAGCCGATATTGTGAAATAACCTTCTGATGAGAGACGTGCGCGGCATTTACTGGACCTTGTCTGGAAATATTTTATTAATTAAAGAGCGAAGGTAAAATTTCACGTCGAGGCGAGATTGGGCCATGTCATCTGAGGTGATCAGCTTCTTTTGAAGCTCCTCTCTTAGTGATTTGCCGTCAGGTTTGCGTATGATCCGCCCCTCTTCGACAAGAGCGACACTAGCCCCCTCCTCGCTCACGACAACCACAAGGGCGTCCGTTTCCTCAGAAATTCCGATGGCTGCCCGGTGTCTTGTGCCAAGGTTGGGATCCACGTGCTCATCTCTAGTTAAGGGTAGAAAGCATCCAGCCGCCGCAAGACGACCTTTTTGTAAGATCACGGCACCATCGTGGATGGGAGAGCTCGGGTGAAAAGCGGCAAGCAGAAGTTCTTTTGACACACGGGCGTCCATCGGTATTCCAATTTCGACGTAACGATTTAACAAAATACTGCGTTCAATGACAATTAACGCGCCAATGCGTTTTGCCGCAAGAGCACTTGCGGCGCGACTGATCTCGTCAATCATCTGGAGGCTCGTGGAGGGATCCTGGGAGTTGAAGATTCCGCGGCGACCCATGCTAATTAGCACTTGGCGGATGTCGTCTTGAAAAATAATGATCAAAATAATGATGAATGAGCTGTAAAATTTATTCATCATCCAGTTAACCGCTGTCAGCGGAAAAACATTAGAAAGTACAAACAAACCGACGAGAAGCAACATTCCAATTAAGATTTGGGCGGCGCGAGTTCCGCGAATCAGCAGCAGAACCTGATAGAAGATAATTCCGAGAAGAAGGACATCAAGAGCCGACCAGAAACTAAAATCATTTAGAATTTCTGTCATGCTACGTGACCTCCTTCAATGGAGAATTTGAGTCTTTTTAGTCCCGAGACATCATGAGTTCTGATCATCTTTGCGCCTGCCAGAACCAGACCATATTCAATCAGATGCGATGAAGCATCTCTGTCTTTTGGGTCTGGGATATTGAGGGCTCGCCCCATGAATCCCTTCCGTGAGACCCCGACCGCGATATTAAACTTCCTAGAGTGAGCGGCCGTATCCCTAAGCAATCCCCAATTCGCACAGTCCGTTTTGCCAAAGCCAATACCCGGATCCAAGAAAATCTCCTCGTCAGCAAAACCTGCCCGTCGAAGGCTTCCATGTGCAGCATGAAAAAAATCGCTGACATGCCTTCTGGCCTCCGGTAGACCTAGCGGAGTGTCTTGCATCGACTTTGGTTCGCCGTGCATGTGGCAAGCCATAAAAGAAATCTTCGGATTAACAGATTTTAGCTCACATAAAACGTCGTGCGATGGCAGCGGACCAACGCAGTTGATAAAAGAAACGCCCAGCGCGGCAGCGCGCAGCATGATTGTGGCGTTTCTGGTGTCAACACTGATCAACGATAGGATTTTTTCTCGCTTAGCCAAATGTAAAAAAGGCTCGAGTCGGTCCCATTGAGTGTCCATATCCACCGGGTCAGCGCCCGGCCTGGTCGACTCGGCACCGATATCAACGTGTGAGGCCCCACTGTGAATCAGCCCCTTTGCCAACAATAGACAATCTTCGTAGCTCGCATCACCCATCCCTCCAGAGAAAGAATCAGGAGTGAGGTTCATGATCCCAAGAACCAGGCAACGATGGCCAAAGATCGCCAAGGCAAACTCCCTTTAGGTGGCAGCTGTTGCGGGCGTCAAAAGTCCCCCTTTGTCTGCTGAGTGGTCGCTTTGATCCGCAGAGGCGGCGTTAGGCTTTACCGCCAAAGCCTCCTTGGCCTTGCGACGACTCTCCTCATAGCGAGCGCGGTCATCAGCAGTGATGACACTGTGTCCGTCAAGAATTTTTCTGATCTCGTCGCCATCAATCGTCTCTTTGATAAGAAGAGCTTCAGCGAGGATTTCTAGTTTGTCCTTGTTCTCTTTTAGGATATTGAAGGCCTGTTTCGATCCGCCTGTGACGAGTCGGTGAATCTCCGCGTCGATTTCCTCAGCGACCTTCTCGGAATAGTTGCGTGATTGACTGATTTCACGACCAAGGAAGACTTCGTCATTGCCTTTTTTCCCAAATGATAAAGGACCAAGTTTCTCACTCATACCCCAGCTACACACCATCTTTCTCGCAATATCGGTCGCTTTATTGATATCATCTCCAGCCCCCGTTGTTTGACGATTAAAGATTAATTGCTCAGCGGCACGACCACCCATGGCATAGGCGATCATACCTTCGGCGTATTCCTTTGAAATGGTGAGACGATCTTCAACCGGAAGCATCACCGTGACTCCAAGTGCTTGGCCCCGAGGAATGATGCTTATCTTGTGGACGGGGTCCACATGACCAACAAGCATTCCAACCAGAGCATGACCGGCCTCATGATAAGCGGTATTACGTTTTTCGTCCTCGTTCATGATCAGGCTGCGGCGTTCCGGGCCCATTAAGACTTTATCTTTTGCCAGTTCAAAGTGCTCCATGCGCACTTCCTTACAGTCCCCGCGAGCGGCAATCAAAGCCGCTTCGTTGACGAGGTTTTCAAGATCGGCTCCCGAGAATCCTGGTGTTCCTTGCGCAATAATCGACAGCTTGACGTCAGATGCCAGAGGGACTTTTTTGGTGTGAACGGCAAGAATTCCTTCGCGGCCGCGCACGTCAGGCTTTGGCACCACGACGCGACGATCAAATCTACCTGGTCTTAATAGCGCAGGATCAAGGACATCTGGCCTATTGGTGGCAGCGATGATGATCACGCCATCATTGCCCTCAAACCCATCCATCTCCACGAGCAACTGATTGAGGGTTTGCTCCCTCTCGTCGTGACCACCACCAAGTCCAGCGCCACGGTGACGACCAACGGCATCGATCTCGTCAATAAAAACAATACAGGGAGCATGGCGTTTTGCCTGGTCGAAAAGATCTCGCACGCGACTAGCACCAACACCGACGAACATCTCCACAAAGTCTGAACCCGAAATACTAAAAAAAGGCACTCCTGCTTCACCGGCGATGGCTTTTGCCAAGATGGTCTTTCCCGTTCCCGGTGAGCCAATGAGTAATACTCCTTTGGGAATGCGGCCACCAAGGCGGGTGAATTTTTTCGGGTCCTTCAGAAAATCAATGATCTCTTCCAGCTCCTGCTTGGCCTCGTCAATACCTGAGATGTCTTTGAAGGTGATTTTTGGCGTGCTGTCCGTCAGCATTTTAGCCCGACTTTTGCCAAAACTCATGGCCTTGCCGCCGCCGGATTGAACTTGCCGCATAAAAAATAAAAACAAAAACAGTAAAAGCAGCATCGGCAGGCTATTAATCAAAAGCGCCTTCCACCAGCTCGCCTCTTCTGCGGGCTCATAATTGACGCTGATGCCAGCGGCCTGTAACTCTTTGCGCAGATCAGCATCCGCGGGGCCAAATGTGCGAAACGTGCTTTTATCAACTCGTACTCCGGAAATCGTATTATCACGAAAGGTGACTTCCTTGATGCGATTTGGATCGTCAGCCGATAATTTGACAGCCGCCGTGAATTCAGAAAATTTGATAAATTTTTCTTCTTCCACGGGCTTCACCAAAAGGTGCAACAGTAAGAAGCCGAATATGAGGACTCCGATCAATAAAGTGACGCGGGTTTGGTGAGGTTGTTTCGTGGGCAGCTTAGCCATAGAATCTTTCTCCTGGTTTCGCAACGAGCAGCAATGGACACTTCGTCTCAACAACTATGTCTCAACAACTATGTCTCAACATCTATGATTGTCGCATAAATTGTTCCAATCAAGATCCGGCATTCTTTGCCGGGTGAAGCGCTAAACTTACATCAATTTTTCCGAGAAAAACACTATTCACGTTGAAAAACATGAAGTTCTGCCGGGCCGACCGTCATCGAAAGACCCTGAGGAAGATGAAATACCCGTGTCTCGCCATCAAGCCCAGACGACAGCTTTAAGACGGTCCTTGTGATTTGACCAATGACGTCTCTGGCGACGGGAGAGCGGCCTGCATAAATTTTGGTAAGAAATTCATGAATCGCATGGCTGATAGCCTGTTCTGCGTAATCTTTTAGCCTTGAAAGAGGGAGTTTCAAGGTTTCAACGTCAGTCTGGACGGTGTTTTTAGACGGCCTTATGGCAAGAAATGAATCGGAGATCCTCTTTGTGCAACCAGGGTATAGGGATTCGAGGACCGGCAGGACTTCAAGGCGAATTTTATTTCTGGTGTACTGATCCGTCTTATTGGAAGAATCCTCGCGCCAGATTTTACCCCAGCGGCTGAGTCGCTGTCTGATATCATTGCGGCAAACGCCCAAAAAAGGCCGAAATATTTGTGTCGAAAAATCGTCCATTCCAGCGGCATTTTCGGCAGCGCTGCCTCGTGCAAGGCGCATGATGACGTTTTCGGCCACGTCATCGGCGTTGTGCGCAAGGGCGATGATGAAGCCTTTAGCGAGGAATTGATCTTGCACGGAACGTCGAAAATTTCGGGCAAACTCCTGGATCCCGGATGAGTGAGGTGATAGCGGCTCGGGCTGAAACACTTCACAATGGACCGACTGGGCTTGGCAAATCCCCTGCACAAACGCTTGGTCTTCTGAACTTTCGTCGCCGCGTAAGCCAAAGTTGATGTGGAAAACGACCAAATCAGAAATTTTTTTTTGCTTCAATAAATCCAAAAAAACCCAAAAAAGCGCAATAGAATCGGCACCTCCCGACACTCCAAGGGCAAACCTCTGATTTTCCAAGGAAAAATCCCGGATCTTATGATCGACCAAAGAGACTAACCCCTCAAAATTATTTGTAAAACCGGCCAACTATCAAACCTCGTTGCGTCTTTGATCAAAATTTGTGATTTGCAAAAAAATTTTTAAAGTTTTCCCAAAAAAGAACGAATCCCCCTGTGTGACCTCCAGGGTGGAGTTCACTGCTGAGCCAGAGTGCCCAGTAAGCAAAACAAGTTCAAGGAGGATTTATCATGGGTATGCGTATCAGAACCAACGTTTCGTCTCTTACCGCTCAACGTTTCATGGCCGACAACAAAGATGCCTTGGGTAAGAACCTGGAAAGACTTTCTTCAGGTTACCGTATCAACAAGTCATCTGACGATGCCGCGGGTCTTGCGATCTCCGAGAGTCTTCGCGGAAAAATCCGTGGGCTCAACGTGGCTAAGCGCAACGCCAACGACGCCGTATCAATGGTTCAAGTTGCTGAAGGCAGCATGAACGAAATGACTAACATCATGATTCGCCTGCGTGAGTTGACGGTCCAAGCATCAACCGACACGTTAGGTGATCGTGAGCGTT
>JBILMN010000053.1:0-17436 GCA_044375465.1 Oligoflexales bacterium
TCACCGTCGAGTCAAGATTCGCCTTATCGACCTGAATTGGTTTTAGCAGAATCGAATCCACGTCTTTTTTGCCGTTGTTCACTTTGCGGATGTCGCCTTTGATGGCCTCGTTCTTGGCCACAGCAACGGCCAGCTCTGCGGCTTTGTCGGAAATAACTTTAATGGGCTTATAAACCGTCATCGCTTGAGAGCCTTCAGCCACCCGCTGACAAGCTGCAAGGTCTGCATCCATTCCGGAAACAAGGACCTTTCCGGCGAGCTTTTGCTGACTTAACGCCGCAATCACACCACCTGCAGTGCCGTCATTTGAAGCCACCACAGCCTGCACGTCGTTTTTGGTGCGGGTCAAAGCATTTTCGGTGTGCTTGAGAGCTTCACTCGCCTGCCAATCCTTGGCCCACTGATCGACGACGATTTTGATACCACCCTTGTCCACGAGGGGTTTAAGCACCTGCATCTGTCCGTCGCGGAACATCTTGGCGTTATTGTCCGTTGGAGATCCACCAATCAGCACATAGTTGCCTTTAGGGGCACGGTCGACAAGGTACTTGGCCTGCATGCGCCCAACCTCTTCGTTATCAAAGGAAATATAGAGATCCACATCGGCGTTTTTGATCAGGCGATCATAGGAAATCACCTTCTTTCCGGCCTTGTGGGCTTTGTCAACAATGGCTGCAGCTGTCACGGCGTTGGCGGGAACCACGACAAGGACATCGACATTTTGCGTCAAAAGGTTTTCAGCCTGACTGATCTGCATGGATGCGTTACCGTTGGCCGCCTGAACGAGGACGTCTGCTCCTAACTCTTTGGCTTTGGCAACAAACATATCGCGGTCACGCTGCCAACGTTCTTCCTTGAGGGTATCCATTGAAAAACCGATTTTGATTTTCTTGGCGTCTACGGCCAGAGAAACTCCAGAATGCAAACTTAACGCTACCAGTGCCAGGGAGATGATCGACCGCATCAGAAATCCTCACAAAGTGTTGAAACTGCTCAATAACATTCAATAAAATATGGTTAAGGGGCGGACAATGTACCCACCCCCTTGCGGTCTGTCAAATGTCAATTTGGCTCTAAGACTGGGCGGCAGACCACAACTCCTCAAACCGCAGTTTGACGAGATCATCGTCGCGGTTCATGGCGTTGCCAATGGTTGTCAAATACCCCTGAAATCCCTCGTCTTTTGTGTCCGCAGGGACGGCGATCGGCTCACCGTAATAAACCAGCAAACGGGCAAAAGGCTTGGGGATCCTCGTTTGATCCCAAGTTTTAGCCAGCACCCATGTGGGTGACCCCACGCAGGTGGTTGGGAGAACCGGGGCGCCAGTTTTACGGGCGATATCGACGATGCCATTTTTGAGAACCCGCCTCGGCCCCCGCGGTCCATCAACCGTGATCGCCCCGTTGACACCGGCCAAAACAGTTTCAACCATCGCGTCACGGACCGCTTTTGACCCTCGTGACGAGCTGCCACGAACCGCCGTCAGACCAATTTTCTCGGTGATAAAAGCCACAATCTCGCCGTCCTTCGAATGGCTGACCATGGTGCAAATTTTTTGTCCCGGATGTGACAGGATTCCAGCGGCCGCATTCTCATGAAAACTAGCAATCAAAACACTTCCCGAACGGCTCATGCCCATACCGCGCCGACGACGATCCATACCCACAACCCTGACGCGCCAAGTGGCCGATAACAAGCGGCAGAAGATATATAAAATCCAAAGGGTGAGCGTAAACTTGAGGGGGCGAGACGGTGACGGTGCGCTTTGCTGCATCATGGTTATCAAAGGTTTCCTTTGCAGTTTTTCATGATCACACATGAAGCCTATGTGAGTGGATTGGACCCGATCACGTCACGACGCACGTCGCATCAGCTGGTTCATAACAAAATTCACAAAAAATCGACGGCGTATTACTATCACGGCATGCCCTGCAGTCTAGCATTTTTTACCCGATCGGGTTGGATCCTTTTTATTCCCAACGGACGATGTTCTGAGTCGAGCTCCTTCACTGACCTGGCTTCGCGCCGCGTCCTTCACCACTGAACATCCAGTCAAGGTCTGGTCGATAGCTCAAGGGTAGCCTTGCGCTGTGATAACCATGCTGTCGAGAGATATCCTCAATGCCCTGAATCAAGACCGCCAAAGACGACGACCGCATGAGTCGTGGCTCCATAAATGGCTCTGGCAGACTGGTGCGCAGATAATTCCAAAGCATCTTTCCTCGCGACAAGGCGCGGCTTGAAACCACGATATCAGACAACTGGCTGACGGATTGGCCGCGAGATCTCATGATCATCAGCGCCTGCCGCGTAAAATCATCGACCTCCATACCACCAAAAGGCACATCGTTTGCACTGACCGCATGGTTGATCAGAAACTCAGGCGATTCAAACTGCGTATCTTGCAAAACGATGAAAGCAACCAGAGCCGCGATCACTGGCGACGTGATCGCGCCATTGAAAATCCATGGATTACGCAGAGCGCCGCGGCCAATCATGGCCGTTTCTAACTTTGGCAGCCCTTGCTGAACGCAAATCACCTGCTCCTTGTCACAAAGATCACCAGAGCCGATCACCGGACAGGCCAACCTTTTAGCTGCCATGGCAACCAAGTTCCAATCGGCTTTCCCCGTGTAGCGTGCGGGGCGTGTCCGCCCGTGCACAGTCACATGTCGCAATGGTTGATCTGCGATCGCCGACAGCAGGGTCGGGAACTCACTGGCAGTATGAAACCCAGTACGCATTTTGACGGAGAGCCGTCCGGGCCCCACTCGCGCAGTCACAAAGTCGATGAATGATCTGAAAATATCTGCCCGCTCAAGCAGGCTCGATCCGGCCCGGCTGCCAACCACTGTCGGCGAGGGACAGCCACAATTGAGATCCAAAAAACTCACCCGGTCCTGAAGAAGATCATGGGTGCGAACCACATCATCGGGCCGCGATCCCATCACCTGCACCGTAAGCGGCACGGGAAACCGTCCTTTGAGTCGTTCCAATTCCGGTGCAAAAAACTCTGGAAACTTGAGCGGAAAGGTATCGGTCACCCGCAAAAACGGTGTCCATGTAAAGTCCATACCCCCAATCCACTGAAACCATAGGCGCGTGGCAAAGTCCGTCACACCCTCCATCGGCGCCAGTCCAAGTTTAAGTTTCATGTCACTCAAGATACCATCTCGTCTTATATTGGGTTTATTGGGGTTTTTTGGGGTTTTTTTGAGTTTATTGGGGACACCCGACTGTCCCCATTTAATTTTATTCTGGACACCGCGATTGTGCCCAATAAAACCGATAAAATTAAATGGGGACAGTCGGGTGTCCCCAATAAACTCAGTCGGGTGTCCCCAATAAACAAAACAATAAACCCAATAAACCCGCAATAAAAACGCCCAGGACATCAATCCCGGGCGCATGGAACACAAGTCACCCGAAGAATTACTTCTTAGGAGCTTCTTCTTTGTGCTCAGCAGCTGGAGCTGCAGCGCCTTCAGCAGGAGCAGCTTCAGCAGGCTTTGCTTCGGCTGCAGGAGCCATCCATGTGCCTTTTTTCTTGGTGCAGGCTGCTTCGTTTTTAACGTGAACTTTTTTGCCTTTGACTTCGCAGTTTTCATGGTGGTTTGCGAGTGCCACGGTGGACATGGAAGCAACAGAAACGAGAGCAATTTTGATCAAGCTTTTCATTGAGAATCCTCCTGAAAATTACACCTTCAGCCAGCCACCACGGCTCGCCTTGGGACTCTCTATGCAGCCACAGTGCCAATAAAAACGCAAGCTTTAACCCGTTGACATTATTAGATGGAACCATTACTTACGAGCAGTTCCTTTTCCCAGTTTCGAGAATCGGACACAGGGTTTTTTCTCATTTTTGATAACCCCCTGAGGAGACTGATATTTATGACCACAAAGCGCCAGAAAGAACGCCGTCTATTACTGGGCATTCTGACCCTTGTCATCGCCGCCTGCATTGGGGCTGCCTTTTTCTTTGGCGAAACCTCTCCCATCATTGCTGAGGGAAAGATCATCCTAAAGCCAGAGCTTGAGGCGCAAGCTCAAGGAATGCGCACCATGTACATCATCGTCAAAGACCCTGCTTCGCCCATGCCGATGCCTTATGGTGCCATGGCGACAACGCTCGCATCGGAACCATCTGGAACGGTGATCACCTTCAAGCTCACCAAGGACAACCTGCGTATCATGAATGCCGGCGCCGATCACCCGACCAAGATCACCATCAAAGCACGTCTTGATATGGACGGCATGGGTGGCGCCGATCAGGCGGGAGATATCACCGGTATCCTGGAAAACATCCCTTGGGGTAGCCGAGATCTTGTCATATCGTTGGACCAATTGGTCACAGCGGCGACTGACCCACAAACTCCGTGACTTTGAGCATGACCGCACCCATGACCGCACCTCAAGCGATCATTCTCGATAGCGATCACCTGAATCCGGCCGTCGACGCACTCACGTCCGGGCAGGTCGTTGGCATGCCCACGGAAACAGTCTATGGATTGGCTGGAAACGCGTTTGATGCCGCGGCCGTCACCAAAATCTTCGCCACCAAAGAACGTCCATCCTTCGACCCACTCATCGTACATGTGGCATCCGATCTAAAATCTGTTGAGGAGCTGTCCAGAGCCAAAGTGATAGATTTGAATGCCTGTTCTTTGGGGATGAAAACCATCACTCAAAAACTCATGGATGCCTTCTGGCCGGGCCCTCTGACCATGGTGTTACCCAAATCAAGCCAAATCCCGGATCTCGTCACCAGCGGCCTTGACCGGGTCGGCGTCCGCATGCCAGCGCATCCTGTTGCCCAGAAGCTTCTCCACCAGGTTCGTCTACCACTTGCAGCACCCAGTGCAAACCGTTTCGGTCGCATCAGTCCCACCACGGCAACCCACGTCATGGAGGAATTGGGAGACCGCATTCCCTACATTATTGATGGCGGCGCCTGCGATATCGGCGTGGAAAGCACGGTAGTGGCTATCGATGACGCACAAATCTGGTTGCTGCGCCCAGGAAAAATCAGCGCATATGAATTACAGCAGACGGCGGGGGTCCCAGTGATTGAGGCGCCCTCAGAACACGAGAAAGCATCACCCGGCATGCTCGCAAGTCACTACGCACCCAAAAAACCTTTGTATATCCTCCCAGACTTTACGACTGCCGCTTATTTCACCCCACTAAAAAACCAGCCCACATCCTTTGCTCTGATGATCACAGTGGGCTCTGGATCAACAGAACTCAAAGCCTTGGGCGACCAGGGACTCGCTCCGGTGAAAACCCTGATACTCTCAGCCGACGAAGACAGCACGCAGGTGGCGCGCCAACTTTTTGCTGCCATGCGAACCCTCGATGCTTCTCAAGCAGACTTTCTGATCACCAATGATATTCAAGCGACAGGCGGCCTTTGGCCGGCCATCAGCGACCGTGTGCGGCGCGCCGCTACAAAAGCCCCATCAGATTTAAAACATGGTAAGGAACAACACCCGTGACCGAATTATTCAACAACTCTGCGGCCCATAGCCACCCTCACCTCATCACCGGGTTTATTGTTCTGGTCCTGGGCATTCTGATTCTCGACCTTTTTGTGTTGCGCAAAAAGAACGAGGCACCGACTTTAAAGCAGGCGTTTTTGTGGAGTGGATTTTACGTGCTGGTCGCACTGGCTTTCTGCGGTTGGATGTGGGCCAGCCTCGATGCCGATTCCGCCATGACATTTCTTACCGGCTACGTGGTGGAGATGTCATTGTCGGTCGATAATCTATTTGTGTTCATCCTGATTTTTTCGAGCTTCAAGATCGCGCCAAAATATCAACACCGCGTTCTGTTCTGGGGCATCATTGGTGCCTTGGTGATGCGAGGTATCTGCATCGGCGTGGGCGTAGCGGCTTTGGAGCGTTTTGCCTGGTTGACGTATATATTTGCGGTGATTTTGATCTGGGCTGGCATCAAAACGCTGACGGCCAAAGACGACGATGACGCAGATCCATCAAACGGTCCCATTGCTGGATTTGTTCGCAAATTCCTACCGATCAAAGATGATTATGTGGGTGATCAATTCCTGGTGCGTGATCACCAACGGATCATGGCCACCCCTCTGCTACTAGCCCTGATTCTGGTGGAAATCAGCGATGTCATCTTCGCCGTTGATTCCATTCCCGCAGTCCTCGCCGTAAGCAAGGATACATTTATTGTTTATTCATCAAACATTTTTGCCATCCTTGGCCTCAGAAGTCTTTATTTCGTGCTTGCCAGCATGGTGAACCTGTTCAAACATCTGGACAAAGCCATCGCTTTTATTCTGGTCTTTATCGGCATCAAAATTGGCAGTGAACACTGGTTTCACATCCCGGTTGGCATCGCCCTCAGCGTCATCTTGGGAGCCCTTGCCCTAGGCATCGGCACATCACTTCTGAGCAAGGCGGATGAATAGAACCTTAATGATCGGTGCAGAAAAACTTTTTTATCCTTGTGAAACAAGGTTCCTACCGGTGATGTTTTAGCGTCCCAATCCTTTGTGTGTTAACATCTGAGAACTATTTTTGGTACTTTTTTTGAGTGGATCACAGATCTTCAATTCCCCTTGGCAAGGAGGCAGCATGCGTGCGTTCTTTTTATTAGGTTTGTTGAGCTTCGGACTTTCATCCTGCAAGACGGCAGGCCCCACCTCAACCACACAGAGCTTAGATGGGCTGACCGGGCAAAAATCTGAGGCCGTCTGCTCGGCAACGCCATCCCAGCAATTTGTGGATCGCTATGAGACTTTTTGGTCGCGGGGCAGCATCGTCGGCCCCCAAGGCTATCAAACTAATTTAAAGGGCGTCTTTGCCGCGGTTCCGCTGGAATTACAGTCCTGGTTTTTCCTGAAAGGTGGCAAAATCCAGATCATCGGCAATCCAAGGGAATTCTGCGGATCGATTGATGGCACGAATTTGTATCTTGCAGATGGTTCGGTGGGCGGCTGCTTGCAGATTCCCAGATCAACTGGCCTCGCGGGAATGCCGTCCATGCATATCGGGATCAGCGCTCCCGATTACAAAACGCAAATGCAGCAGGGAAGCTTGATTGTGCAAGGTTTTGCTGCTTTGACCAGCTCGTTTCTCACTGAAATCGCTTTGGCAGAAAAGCTATCACCGGGCAACGAACTGTTATTTGAATACGGCGCCTATGACGTCGAAATGCGCAATTTAAAGTCCAGCCTGGCATTTATGATCATCGAGGATCTCATCGGCCAAAAGAGCCCGGAAGGTAAAACCTACGCAGAAATGCTGCCAAATGACGTTAAAGCCATGATTGCCTCGTCTAAGGTGTTGGATCCTTCTGTTGATCGCAATGCCCGCTGGAGCGCGTTCTGGGGTGCTTACAATGAACAAGGACACCGCGAATTTACCAATTTCGCAGTTGCGCAGGCTCTGGATTCCGCCTGGTGCAATGATACCACCCGCAACCAAATGTTTGCGGAAGGCTCCCTGTTTCGCCGCACCGGAAGCTTCTTCAAGGCCAGATTTGAACCTGTCCTCAATGAAGCATTTAGCGGTGCGCCGCAGCAGTCGTCGACAAACTTAACCGATAACAAATCATCCCCTGCGGCAGAGGAGGTGATGGCCGCTGCCCCCACTGACGCCCCCCAGTTAAATCTTGATGGCGTCCCGGCATTCCCGATTCTCGCAGCAGTGATCAGAACACCATTTGCCGTCAGCAATTATTTTGTTGAGAACCGCCCAGTGCGTAACTGGTTTGCCACCCATCGTCCCGTCCGCCGGGTTCTCTGGGGGATCGGTGACACCGTTGTCGGTGCGGCACGCGGCGCGGTTATTGTCACTGGTCGTGCCGTTGGCGGCGTCGGTCGGATCGTTGGCAATGGATTCTCGCGAATGGGCTACCGAGTCAACAATGGTTGCTTCATCAGACGCTGGCGCTGCTGACCTGAAGGTAAGCACATTTTTTGGTTTAAGCCGAAACTCACGCAAAAACCCCATGCACAACAGGTGCATGGGGTTTTTTAATATCCAAAAATAAATGGTCATGCTCACCGCCCTCCACCCATAAAAACCCTCCACCGGCACAGGCGCTGCAAATCTGATATGATTAAACAGCAATACCCTGACATGCACATGACACCGCTTTACCATGGATCGACGCCGTCGCCCCAAAAGGAGCCTCCATGAAACCATTCCCATACCGTCGTCGTCTCCTAACCACATCCTGAGTTTCCATGATCCTGCTCTCCTTTAACGGCTGTGCCACCGTGAATTTTAATGTTCCCAACAATCGTTTTCTGACACCGGAAAATAATGGAAAATTTCTGAGCACGAAAATCAGTGCCGGTTATGGTAGTAAGTCCAATGTGGTTATGGCTGAAGACATCTCCAGTGACATCATCGCCCTCGACAAACCTAAAACAGTGGTCACAGATGGCTCTTTTGCCCTCACCGAACTCTCTTTGATACCGGCACTCGATGTGTTTTATGGCCCTACCGGCCCTGGGGCAAAAGTGCAGTTGATCGGCGCCGCTGATAAAGCAGCCAAGCCCGGGAATTTCTCGGTAGCGGTCGCTGCGGCCCGCGAGGTCGCCTCAAACAGCGAAACAAACACCATCACCATGGGTGAATCCAAGTATGAGCAAACCGGGAAAGCGAAATATGACTTTTACGACATGATGGCACTTGCTGGATACCGCACCGCATCAAACAAGCTCGTTTACGTCAATTTTGCCAGAAATTTTTTCTCCGCAAGTGGCTCCATCGTCAAAACCAACCAAACAGGAACACTCGTTGAGTCCTCAACAACCGAGATCCCCCGCCGCAAGGGACGAGAGACGAGCGTACTGTTAGGCTTTCAAGGAGGATCAGAAAGCTGGGTTTGGATGCTTGAAAACGGCTACTCTGTCACCGAGTTCGAAGGCGCAAAAACCGCACAACGCATGTCTCTAGGCGGGATTTTGGGCTATCGATTTTAGCCGTCCGAAGGACAAGACTCAGTCGATTTTTTCCTTGGCAACAACCCACCGCATCAAAGCATATTGAGCGGATCTTCCAGGTAGCTCACCAGGGTCTGGAGAAACTGCGCGCCCATGGCGCCGTCAATCACGCGGTGATCACAGCTCATGGTCATTTTCATGCGTGGCTGCACGACCACTTGACCTTTGGCATCCACGGCAGGAGTAGGGATGGTTGCACCGACCGCCAAAATAGCTGCCTGCGGCGGGTTGATGATCGCCGTGAACTCTTCGATCCCAAACATCCCAAGGTTTGAAATGGTGAATGTGCCACCTGCGTAGTCCTCATTGGTCAGCTTGCCGTCTTTGGCACGCATGGCCAGCTCGCGGCTGGATTTGGCGATCTCGCGAATGGACTGCTGATCCGTATGACGGATCACAGGCGTCACAAGACCTGTCGGCAAGGCCACGGCCATCGCAACATGCACGTTGCCGTACTCGATAATGGAGTCTCCCTGCCACGATGCGTTGATATCTGGATGCTTCACCAGGGCTTTAGCCACGGCCATGATCACGAGATCATTCACGCTGACCTTGACACCTGATTTGTCCGAGTCTTTATTCAGTCTCGCACGCCATTCGTTCATTCGCGTCATATCAGCAGAAACGGTCAAATAAAAATGCGGCGCTTCGTTCTTGCCAGCCAAAAGTCGTTTGGCGATGGTTTTACGCATCATGGAGTTGGGGATCACGCGGTCTTCGCCTGTACGCACAGAACGCGCAAGGGCGGCGCCACCACCTGAAAGTCCTTCTAAATCTTTGACGATCACTCGTCCCGAAGGTCCAGAGCCTGTGACGGAGGCTAGGTTGATACCTTTGTCGGCTGCTATTTTCTTGGCAAGCGGAGACGCCTTCACACGACCGGAGGGAACCTGGCCAACAGCAGAAGCAGAAGCAGAAGCAGAAGCAGAAGCAGAAGCAGAAGCAGACGGCGTCGTGGCGATGGTTGCAGCCACCGGCGCCTTGGCCGCAGGTCCTGGTGCTGGTTTTTTGTCTGCTGGCTTCGCCCCAGCTGTTGATTTCGCGATGAGTTCATCGAGATTGAATGACTCACCTTTCTTCCCAATGACACACATGGGAGCACTGAGGGGTACGGTTTTTCGGGGCTCAAGTAAAATTTTCAAAACCACACCTTCGGCCGCCG
This sequence comes from Oligoflexales bacterium, assembly GCA_044375465.1. GTDB lineage: Bacteria > Bdellovibrionota_B > Oligoflexia > Oligoflexales > RGVZ01 > CAMDKS01. The sequence continues at coordinate 10,147 of JBILMN010000053.1, forward strand.
AGGCAAATGTCATGGTGGCCTTGTCGGTTTCGATCTCAACCAGATCCTGGCCCTCATCGATGGCGTCACCTTCTTTTTTGAGCCAATTGGCGATGGCTCCCTCTTCCATTGTGTCGGACAATTTGGGCATTACAATCAGCTGAGCCATGGGCGTCGTTCCTTTTTATTCTCTTGCTCGGTATTTTCTTTTGTCTTTTTGGTCGTCTGGTATTTAAGTCTGTCGGCACCATCGCAGCCGCGCCGCGCGGGTTAATCCATGTAAAGCACTTGTTTGATCACAGGAATGATGCGTTCAGGTTCCGGAAGAACCCGGTGTTCCAGATTTTCCGCATAGGGCATCGGAACAAATTCATTGCTGACCCGCATGACGGGTGCGTCCAGCTCATCAAAACAAACCCGTTGAATCTGCTCAGCAATGAAAGACCCTACCGAGGCCGCTTGATAGGCTTCTTCAATAATGACCACACGGTGGGTCTTGCGGACAGAATTAAAAATCATTTCTTCATCGAGCGGTCTGAGGCATCGTGGATCGATCACTTCACATTCAATGCCTTGCTCCGCCAATTGTTCAGCACAGTCCATGGCGCGAGAGACCATCTTAGTCCATGCGATGAGCGTGACATGCTGTCCCTCACGCTTGATGGAGCCTTGCCCCAATGGAATCAGATACTCCTCGTCCGGGACTTCGCCTTTCATGGCGTACATCATCTCGCTTTCAAGGAAAATCACAGGATTGTTGTCGCGGATTGCGCTTTTGAGGAGGCCGTAACCATCGGCCGGATGACTGCTGGTCACAACTTTGAGACCAGGGACTTGGGTGAGCATTCCCTCAACTGTCTGACTGTGTTGAGCTGCAAGCATGTGCGCAGCGCCATTGGGACCGCGAAACACGATCGGCACGGGAAATTGCCCTGCCGACATGTAGAGCATTTTTGCCGCATGATTGATGATCTGATCAAAACCTTGGATTCCGAAATTCCAGGTCATCATTTCAATAATGGGTCTAAGGCCAACCATGGCAGCACCCACACCAAGACCAGCAAAACCACCCTCAGAGATCGGCGAGTCAATCACACGCTCAGGACCAAACTTATCAAGCAGTCCCTTTGATACTTTATAGGCGCCATTATACTGAGCCACTTCCTCGCCCATCAAAAAAATCTTTGGATCGCGCGCCATCTCTTCTGCCATCGCACGTCCGAGAGCTTCGCGGTATGTCAAAATCGCCATGTGAATGGTGTCCTTTCTTCAGGTCAAAAATTCAGTCTGCGTAAACGTTTTGCCACACTTGTTCTTCGGGCGGAATCGGTTGTTCCTCAGCCCATGTCTCGTCGGCACGGGCGCGTTCTTTGGCTTTAGTGTCAAGCGCCTTAAGCTCCTCATCCGTGGCGAACTTGGATTTTTTGAGGCTGTCGCCAAGCTGAATGATCGGATCTTTCGCCATCCATTCAGCCATCTCTTCCTTGGTTCGGTAGAGCCCAGGATCGGAGACCGAGTGTCCCTTGTAGCGGTAACAGATTGCGTCGAGCAGGTAGGGGCGGTTCGTTTTCCGCATATTTGCCACAACGTCAGAGACGAACTCGTAGGTTTTTTGGACGTTCATCGCATCCACTTGACCATGATCCATATCGTAGGACAAAGCTCGCTTCCAAAGATGATCAATCGATGTGGTTCGCTTGATATCCGTACCCATGCCGTAGCGATTGTTTTCGATGATAAATAAACACGGCAAATTCCAGGTAGCGGCCATGTTTAGCGCTTCATGAAATTGGCCCTGATTGATGGCAGCATCGCCCAGGTAGCAAACGATGATATCGTCTCGTTTTTCGTATTTGATGGCAAATCCAACACCGGCAGCGAGAGGCACCTGTCCACCGACGATACCGTGCCCACCAAGGAATCGGTGTTCCTTGCTGAACATGTGCATGGAGCCACCATTTCCTTTGGCGCATCCTGTGGCCTTACCAAAAAGCTCTGCGAAAACTTCTCTACCAGGAATGCCCTTGGCGATGGCTTGCGTGTGAGAGCGATAGCCTGTGATCATATAATCAGTGGCGCGAAGAGCTTTTTGCACCCCGACACAAAGACCCTCTTGACCGATATGCACGTGGCAGAATCCCGCAAATTTCTGCTGGGTGTAAGCCTGCAGCACACGTTCCTCAAATCGCCGGAAGTAACACATCTCCTCATACACGCTCAGAAGCCATGCCTTGTCGACTTTCTTTGACGTTTTGAGATCATCTTTCGCACCAGACGCGTGTCCGGGAGCATTGCCTTTGGGGGACATAAGCATTTCCTTTTTTGTCTGTACCAACACCGTCATACCACTACCTGCAAGTTTAACATAAGAATTCCAAGTGCCCGTATGTTAAGCATTTTTTACCGATAAACAAAAGCACAAAGTGGGCAAAATTTACAGGCTCAAGATGGCAATCAAGGCCACGGCGTTACCAGCTTCAGACCAAAGCCGAAGGCCACATGTCCCTCACTGCGCCTGAATGTCCCGCGAAAATTGCTCATTTCGTCAATATCTTTAGGATAAATTTTGGTGCCACGGCCATGACCACTCACGTCCTGAGAGGCGATCAAACTAAAGGCACCATCGCCAAAACGCTTCAGCACTAACTCAATGGCCAAAAATCCCCGAATGACGCTCATGGGGCCTGTCACCGAAGACGTGCCCACAGCCACGTTCTCCGCGTGATTATTGATCGCGACAGACCCCAGGGCCACTTGCAGAGCGGGACCCATTGAAATCAGGATGTCCGGCCAACGTTCTGGCGTGATGCCAAACTGAACATAAGGCTTCATGACCAATGCGCCTAAACTAAACCTGGCACTTTCTAGCGGTAAACCGGACAGGGACTGCTCCTCGGCTGGGAGTTCCCCACTAAGGTAGCGGGCACCAAAACTGACGTCCCAGTCCAGGTAGTAAAAGCCTTGTTTATTAAATGCTTTCTGCAAAAATACGCCCCATCCGTTGCTGCTGCCACCGACCATACTGACCTGGCATCGCTTCATGGTGGGGGCCTCAACAATCACTGCACAGGAATCTGGGACGTTGCCCTTCAGCGGAGTGTCATAGGACAGATCAACTTGATCAATGGAGTTTGTGTAATCAATGCCTATCTGATTTTGGCGCACATAATTGAGCGCCTCACTGACAAAGGCTAAGGAGGCCGTCGACGTTGTCGCCAGCAGCACTGCCGTCACAAAACCAATCGTCGCCGCTCTGGCGCAGCGAAGCTCAAGACTCATAACGCTTAAATGCGACCGTGGCGTTGGTGCCGCCAAATCCAAAAGAATTACTCATCGCATAGCGGACTGGTCGTCGACGGGCATCGCCTGGCGTGTAGTCAAGATCACACTCCGGGTCAGGAGTTTTAAGTCCCGCAGTCGGAGGCACGATCTGATCTTCAATGGCTTTGATGGTGAACACGGCCTCAATGCCACCAGCAGCTCCCAAGCAGTGGCCTGTCACGCCTTTGGTCGACGAAATCGAAATCTTCGGAGCATGCTCGCCAAAGACTCCGCGAATCGCCCGTGTTTCGTAAAAATCATTAAGTTTCGTGGACGTACCGTGGGCGTTGATATAATCCACCTCTGCCAAAGGCACTTTCCCGGTGGCCAGAGCCATTTTCATGCAACGCTGGGCCCCTTCCCCCTCAGGCGCAGGCGACGTGATATGATAGGCATCACCAGACATCCCGTAGCCAATTAGTTCGGCGTAGATTTTAGCACCACGTTTTTTGGCGTGTTCGAGTTCTTCAAGGACTAAAATCCCGGCCCCTTCACCCATGACAAAACCATCACGGTTGAGATCAAACGGACGAGACGCCGTATCGGGATGCTCGTTATTGGTCGAAAGCGCCTTCATGTTGGCGAATCCAGCAATCGAAGAGGGTGTGATGGCCGATTCAACGCCACCGCAAACCATGATGTCAGCCAAGTTATTTTGAATGTATAAGAAAGACTCACCGATACCGTGTGTCCCACTGGCACAGGCGGTCGTGGTACACATGTTGGGGCCCTTTAGGTTGTGAAGCCTCGACACCAGCCCTGAGGCCATGTTGGCAATCATGTGCGGAATGAGAAACGGTGAGACGCGCCGCGGTCCCTTCTCAAGCAGAGCGCGATAATTCTCCTCTAGAATATCGATGGAACCGATGCCAACACCAACGCATGTCCCAGCCCGATCGGGGTTAAATTGCCCCTCTGCCAACTTAGCGTCGCGCATGGCTTCCTGCGCAGCTTTCGCTGCAAACTGCAAAAACAGCGGAGCACGCCCCGCCTCTTTGGCATCCATGGCATCGCCCACACTGAAGTCCTTCACTTCAGCCGCGATGTGCACCGTAAAGTTGGTCGTATCAAAACGGGTGATCTTGCCGACGCCAGATTTTCCCGCCAATGCGTTTTTCCAAGACTCCCCAACATTCTGTCCAATGGGACTCACCATACCTAGACCAGTCACAACCACGCGCCGCATGTGTCAGAGCTCCCTGCTTGAAATTTATTTTACGCCGAAATCATGGCGTAAAGCCATGATTTTGTCCAGTTAAGAAGATTCTCAACGAACGGGCTGCCTCAGCAGCAACCATTTTCTTTTAAGGAAGACCCACCACTCAATGTGCTGGGGATCAAACGGTGACTCTGATGGCGGAAGGCGGTTTTTTTGAAACATCAAAAACCATGAAAACAGCGCCAGCACGATGTTTGGAAACCAGGCAGCGAGGGGCGCCGATATGGCACCTTTTTCAGCAAACCATTTAAAACCCATCATCACCACATACCCTCCAATGATGCCGGCGATAGCGCCGATGTAGGCGCGATTTTTGCCGGACCTCGGATCCATCACACCGAGAGCCATGCCAAAACAGGCGAAGATCATCACAATAAAAGGAGTCGCCACACGCTGGTGCATCAAAAATCGCGCCTTGTAGTAGATTTTCCGATCTACGGACGGGTCTTTTTCGATAGCTGAGACATATTGATACAGTTTACCCGGCGGGTAGCTGCGGTAATCATCCGTGGCTTCCTCACTGCCGAGGACCTGCTCCCGGAACATCCGCAAAAGATCGATCTCCATCTGTTCAAACTTAAGGAGCGACTGCTCACCTTTGATGCGGTCGTGACTGTGCAGCACGCCTTTTTCGAGGATGAGATTCAGTTTTCGTTCCTGCACAGAGCCGGACACCGCACCCGAGGGCGCCAGGATGAAAAATCGGTCCTTGGAGCCACCGGCCGGAGCAATCATCAAATTCCCCATCCGTGAGCGATCTGCAGAGATGGTCTCCGCATACAGCATGTACCCCATAAAATCTTCGCTAAAAACACCTTCCTGAAGTCGATGCCGGATCAAGTTATCAACTTCTGTCTGTGTTTTGCGGAAATAAAAATTCACCAACTCTTTGCGCCCCCATGCCTCGCCGTAAACTGCACAAAGAGACGCGACGATATAGAGCAAAAACGCAATGATCAGCACCGAACGCGATGCCTGCTTCAGCGGAAACCCCGTGGCCAGCATGGCAGCGTACTCGCCATCACTCGATAAGCGACTAAACGCCAACATCACGGCCGCAAGATAAGAAATTGGAATATTGAACGAGAGAAATGGCACGATAATGTAAAGAAACGGCAATAAAATATTTTCCAGGGAAACGCCAAAGGCGACTAAGGCCTCCGATAGCCTCACAAGCTGCGACACCACCAAAATCGTACTAAGGATCACCAAAGCCGAAAAAAACTGCGGCACCACTTCTTTGACGATGTACCAGTGTAGCTTCAATTGTGGCCCCTTTAGACCTAACCCTGCAACAATAACCGATCTTCAGTCGAAAGTGGCAGAATAGCATAATTTGACGCAGATGTCTGGCATGGCAGAAAAAACATGGGCCAATAGATCTTTGCTGTCTCTGAATTTTTGCATCGGCATGGGTCCGTGCTTTATACTCATTCTATATGATTATAAAAACGCGCACCAAACGCCAGACGACCTTAACCGTCGTTGTCGCGGCCTTATTCACTTCCAATGCTGCCGGAGTCTCGAACTCGCCAGTTGAGGGAGCGGCGCGCGTTCGCGTGGCATCCAATTTTGATATTCAGTGGCAAAGCGACACAGCACAAATCGCCGATGAATCTGGCAAACTTCACCCCACCAAGTTAAATCCCGAAATGCAGCTGCACATGCAGAGTTTTATCGCTGAGCGGGGGTCTCCGATCTCGAGCGTGGTCTTGGTTGATGTGCTGACAGGAGATATCCTGACCATGGCCCAGGGCCGAAACCCTGAAAAATGGGGCGCGACGACACACACTGCGCTCTACAATCGTTTCCCTGCGGCCTCGTTATTTAAAACCGTGGTCACCACGGCAGCCCTTGAAATGACACCCACCAGACCTGATCAGGCCTTTGGTTTGTCGGGCGGTTGCGGTGGTCAGGACATCACCCCAAGAGCGTCTTGGATGGATGATGAGAGCGGCAGCTCCATGAGCCTGCGCCGTGCTTTTGGGCACAGCTGTAATGGCTTTTTTGCAAAATTAGCGATCAATCAATTGGGCATCGGTGCCATCACCCGTTTCGCTAAATTTTTTGGCTGGGAGTCCCCGCTGCCTGTCGATGTCGCCATCGAACCCAGCAAGATGCTTCCACCGCCTGCTGCCAACTCCACAACCCATACGGTTGGTCGCTTTGCCGCCGGATTTGGTCATGTGGGTATCAGCCCCATGCACGCGGCGTGGATGGCCACCATGATCGCCAACAAAGGCGTGGCAAAACCTCTCAATCTCTTACGAGACCAAGGCCCAAACCAAGTTGATATGAGCAGCACACCGATTTACAGTGCCGACACCGCAGAACGCCTGATGGATGTGATGCGCAGCACAGTCCATGGCGGCACAGCATCCCACATCTTCGGCAAAGGCCGCTACCGCAGCATCGCTCAAGAGGTGGGCGGCAAAACAGGAACACTCACGGGGCGCACCCCAGCTGGCCTCACCAGTTTATTTATTGGCGTCTACCCGGTCAGTTCTCCACGCATCGCCGTGGCCTCGGTGGTTGTCCTCGAAGACCGCTATCTTTTCAAAGCCCCCCAGCTCGCCGCTGAGGCGATCCTGCACTGGAAAGAGCTCAACGACAAAAACACGCACGCACGCCGCTAAAAAACACCTCGCATTAACTGGCCCGGCCTCGTGTTGCTAAAAATGTCGGTGGCGGACATTTTTTAAAAATCACAATGGTCCGCCGAAGACATCTTTTAAAGCACCGTAATCATTGGATATTTTAAAGAAGATGTT
>JBILMN010000195.1:0-5279 GCA_044375465.1 Oligoflexales bacterium
GGACTGCGGACCGGCTCAAAGGATAAGCCAATGGCGCCAAAGCCTCGGTAGGACCCAGGCAGCAATTTATCTTGCAGAAAATGGCTGATTAAACCTGCGGTGATCGCTTGGGGCTGTCCGTCAATGGTCGTGACACAAAGACCAGCAAGTAGCCCCTTGCGAACGATGGGATCTGCTTTACACTGACTGCGGTTCGTCCCTGACAAAGCATACATCGGAACGGTCAATCCACTGACGGCCGCCTCACGAATGCCAACCTCCATAGCTCGCATGGATACACGCTGGAGCTGACGCTCATTTTCAATGGCCACCAACCAGACATCACTGCCTAAAGGCACATCAGGCCCCACGGGCATCGCCCGCACACCACTCAATTTGTGTCCATCTGCGGGTGCCAACACTGCAAGATTGGCTTCGTAATCGGCAAATACAACTTTCATGGGGATTTTTTCAAAGTCGTCGACTTTCTGTGCCTGAATATACACAGCCCGAGACACATTGGCAGCTAAGGTCAAGACTCTGTTTTCACCAATGACAACACCTGAAACACCCGATAGATCGATATTTTGAATCGCCCAGGGTGACTCCGGGTCGGGTACGGCTCTGGTGATCGTAAGACTGAGCACACTGCGCTCAAACTCCGATGCGTCACGAGCCTCACGCGCCCCCTCCGCCAACGAATGGGTGCTGGCGAAAACCACCGGCATCATGCTTAAAAAACCCCAGACGACGCTACATGGCCAAGGTCTCATTTCATCGCCCCTTTTGTGACAGCACCATCCACCGCATAGGACTCCAACCAAAATGAAGGGCTCACACCATAGCGCTTATTGGTCTCCGCATCGACGGCACGTAAATCATCAACGCGCAAGATCCATGGGTCATCGTCGTACAGAAAATCAATGCGCAGGGTCTCATCTTTCATGCCATGCAGGGTTTCATGCAGCATCTTCACTGACGTCACCACCTTATTGTTCACTTTATCGATGACAGCACTTGAGACTGAAATAAAACTATTAGCCCGATTGACCAGAACATCACTGACAATCACCAATTCTTCGCGTTCGGCCACGCCTGGAATATCAAACGGCTGTAGCAGCAAATGCCGCAGAAACAGCGGTGCTTTCTTTTCCCATCCATCGCCCCAAATTTCCATCACGGAACGTGTGAGGGCTGTGAATACAATCCCCCCAAAAACAGTGAACCGTGGTCTCTGCGCATAGACGCGACCAGAATACTGGTGCGGCTTACCCTCTTTGGCAATCATCTGCACCTCACGGACCGCACCATCGCGCAAAACCTCAAATCGCACCCGGTCGCCAATCAACCTGAAATCGTAAAGAGCCTCAAAATCAATCCGTTCGCCCTCAAATGCGACCTTACCATCAACACCAATGTCTTTACCCGCAATGGACAACAGAACGTCGCCACGCTGCAAAAACCCCTTGGCCGGAGACCAATCATGAACGCGCGACACCAAGACACCCCGTCGCTCGGAAGCCGGTACCTCATAAAAACGCGCTGACGTCGGGTTATTCAGGGCAAAGTCCTGGGTTTCAACACCCCAATCAGGAACACCATTGTAAACGCCATCGTCACAGTCTGTCAGAAACCGCTGCACGACAGGAACGGGAATGATAAATCCAGCACTCTGCGCCCTGGTGAGGGCCTGAAACGCCACACCCACCACATTACGCCCTTGAAACACAGGCCCGCCGCTATTGCCGGGATTGATGGCTGAATCGACCTGAATCAGGAGATGATCATCAGCGTCAGTGTGAACATAGGTCCGAAAACTAATCCGATTCACCACCCCATCGGTCATAGAGATCTGATCGCCACCCATGGGATAGCCGACGGTGGTCACCGGCGAGCGTAGCCGCGGTATGCCTCCCAATGAGAGCGGCTCAACGTTTTTGAGGTAATTGGGATCGGCCACCCCAAGAATCGCTAGGTCCACATCATGGCCGATAAACTGCACGTAGGCCTGCATATGCCGTGAGTCGCCATCTCTTTGCACGGTCAATGAACTGGCGTTGGCCACCACATGGGCGTTGGTTAAAATTTTACCATCCCCAATATAAAAACCCGTGCCCGAGGACATGTCTGGCGACTTCAAACGCCAGGGATTCACAAAGTTCCGGTCCTGGCTTGCGGTCTCGATCCGAAATACGGACCGCCTGAGGGCCATGGGGTTGGCCATCAAAGTTGGCGTCAAGCATAGACAGCAAACGATCAATGCCCATCGCGACAGCCAGAAGGGTCGTGTCGGAGCATTCCATAACTGATATCCCAAGCGCCCCATGGGTCACCCCGTCTTCAAATAAAAGTCCCTGGACGTCACCTGCGCTTTGGCAGAAAGATCTCCATTCATGACGCAACATTTGGCAGATTCAGTTCAAAAAACAACTGCTAAAACAACTGCTAAAACAACCGCCATATCACCGTAAAAAAACACCAAATGTTCAATAAATTCAATAACACCCCGCTCTTAAAGGGTATCACGCTCCGGTGTGGGCGACAAGGAACGGAGACGGATGAATCATAGTTTTGCTGAGATCCCTTGAGCTGAAAGTATTTAAAATTTGTAGAGCGCCCCGTCTAAAAAGTTCCTAGACAGGGGTTACCGATGTCTGGTAGAACCCTCGCTCGCTAAATGACGGCGATTGGATTTTTGAGGAGAATATCATGGCAAAAGCAGGCGCCCGCGAGTTAATCCGCCTTGTCTCGACAGCTGGAACTGGTTATTTTTACACAACCAACAAGAAAAAAGGCAAAGACAAACTCGAGCTTAAGAAATACGACCCAAAGCTACGTAAGCACGTTGTCTTCAAAGAAGCGAAGATCAAGTAAGCATCATTCTTTACTCCTCCCTGGCCGTCGTCACGTGCGTTGTCGCCTGTGACGGTCAACAAAAGTGGTGGATTCAGGAACCTGGGAAACAGCCTTGTCATGCGACAAGGCTGTTTTTCTCATTTAAATCTCCTGTGATGACAAATCATGGACAAGTATTCGTTCAGGCGATTAAGCTAATGGCCTTTAAACTGCACCGGGAGCCTCGTGTCACACTCTTCCTCAGCCTCTGAACCAAACCTACGGCAAATCACCGGACCAGCCCAAAACCTACCCGATGAGTTTTTGTTGGGCCACGCCATCGTGATCGCAGGCCCCTATTTGCCGACCCTACGCGATGGCTCCATCCTTGTCCGTGACGGCGTCATTGTCGCCACAGAGCAGACGGCGAGCCTGCGTGCACAGTATCCCAATGTTCCCTTTATCAATGCGGCTGGTTTCGTGGTGATTCCGGGACTATTCAATGCCCACACCCATGTTGCTATGGGATTTTTCAGAGGTCTCGGGCACGGCAAGACAGACATGATCGAGTCTTTTTTATTCCCGGCAGAAAAATCTTTGACTCCGGAACTCCTGGAACCCCTCGCCTACTCCTATATTTTCGATGGCCTGCGCGCGGGGGTCACCGCGTTTGCCGATCACTATTATTTTAGTGAAGGCATCGGGCGCGCTTTTGAGCGCATCGGCGTACGTGGATGGATTGGCGAGACTGTTGCCGACCTTGGCGGCGCCTTCCCTGGTGTGACCAGTTGGGAGCGTGCCCGCAAATTGATCGAAGCATCGAAATTCGGGGCCCTGATCCGGCACGTCGTCGCACCTCATGCCGCGGATACCGTATCGCCGTCACTACTGAAAAACTGCGCCGATTATGCTCGCGCAAACCATCTACCTCTGCATATGCATCTGTCACAAACTAAAGGAGAGCATGACCGCGTCCAAGGACGTGATGGCTTCAGCCCGGTGCAAGCCGCACACAAAGCCGGAGCGCTGGGACCACAGACATTGGCCGTGCATCTGACCAGCGCAAGCGCCCTTGACCTTGAGATCATTAAGCAAGAAGGTGCTACCATTGGCTATTGCCCGACCTCGACCATTATTTATGACCGTCTTGCGCCCATTAAAACATTCTACGACCTCAATATTCCTCTGGCGATCGGTACGGATTGCGCTGCCAGCAACGACGCTGCCGATACACTTGCGGAGCTCAAGACCGCAGCCATTATCGCTCGCCATCACGGCATTAGCGGGCAATCCGTAAGCCCTGATGCCCTGCTTGCCATGAGTACCACTATTCCAGCACATGTACTTGGTGTGGGCGACAGGCTTGGAACCCTTGAAGCTGGGAAATTTGCGGACATGGTTTTTCTGCGGACATCGCTAAGTTCAGAACCGATGGATGAACCTTTGGCTAATGTCATCTGGTCCATGGGATCCCGTGACGTCGCCCATGTGATGGTGCAAGGTCGCTGGCGGCTTTGGCATGGGGATCTTGCGCAAACCTCTGAGGACGATCTGCGACAAGCCTATCAAGATTCCGTTCGCGAAATTCGTCGCAGGGCAGGACTAGGATCATCCTCATCACCACTCAGCCATTGACCATTGATGATTGACCATGAACCATCAGCCCAAAAACCATCAACACCAAGCACCCAAAATGATGCAAGTCCGACACGAGATCATTGATATTTCGCCACTGATATCCACGCAGCTTGCCGTGTGGCCCGGCGACACACCGCTGCGCCGGGATGTGCTCTGCGACATTGCCAAAGGCGCAAACATTGATCTTTCAACCATCCATGCCACCGTCCACCTTGGAGCTCACGCCGACGCCCCGCGCCATTATCATGCTGAGGGCCGCACCATGGAAGCTGTGGCTCTGAACGCTTATCTCGGTCCATGTTTGGTCATCTCGGTTCCGCGAGTTCCGCTGATTCTACCGGATCATTGCACGCCGGCAATCAAACAAGGCGCCAAGCGTATTTTATTTAAAACCGGATCTTATCCAAACCCTGAAGTCTTCAACGAGGATTTCACCGCATTTCATCCGGACGCAGTGGGAGCCATGGGCGAGGCAGGAGTCGTCCTCATCGGCATCGATACACCCTCAGTGGATCCGTTTCAGTCCAAAGATCTTCCCGCACACCAACAACTCTTTCGTCATCAAATGGCTAATCTCGAAGGACTTGTCCTGGATCACGTGACAGACGGTAACTATGAATTGATCGCTCTGCCACTGCGACTTCAAGGATTTGATGCCAGCCCCGTACGGGCCGTCTTGAGATCTTTGACTAAAACAGGCGTTTGACTGCCGCCAGACTAGCGCCTGGCGACAGGGCGAGGTTTGACGATAATTTCGCGCCCCATCTGATCGAATTGACGTCCTGAAAATTTCGCGAAACCACCGGAGATATCCCGATCAAGAACCA
>JBILMN010000054.1:0-17344 GCA_044375465.1 Oligoflexales bacterium
GGTCGTACAAAACTTGCAGGAGAGAAAGCCGCAGTGGAGCATTGCCGTCGCGGGTATGTGCTGCGGACGCAGTGGGTCTATGACAATGCGGGGAAGAATTTTCTGAATACGATGCTGCGGCTTGGGGCCGAGCGCGAAGAGCTTGCGGTGGTGGGAGATCAGATTGGCGCACCCACGACGGCTGATGTGATCGCAAGGTATACGCTCAAGGCATTGACGCGTATTGATCAAGGACAGATGAAACCTGGAATCTATCATCTCGTCTGCCGCGGCGAGGTGTCTTGGCACGGATTTGCAGAGAAGATATTTGAGTTGGCTCGAAGGCGTCACCGCAACCTTAAAGTTCGAGTGGTCAAAAAAATTGATACTGCCAGTTACCCCACTCCCGCAGTGCGGCCAAAGAATTCAAGACTCAGTCTTGCCAAATTTGAGGCGGCCATCGGAGAGTCGATGCCTGATTGGATGGAAAGTTTAGAGCAGCTGATGGACTGTTAATGTGTGTTATTAGCGTCCCTGGAGTCTCGGTAACCTATTAATATTATTGAATTGTGGATTTCTATCCGACGCCAGAATCCTGGTAACTGCCTGAAATTAATGACCTTCAAAATTGAGTAAAATGAGGGGTTCTGGCGGGATCTCGTGACATCAATTTTACAGATCAATTTTACAGATCACTTTTCCAGATCAAACCTTCCATTCATCATCATCACCAAAAACATGTGAGGTCCGCTTAAGACATGATTTGTCCGTGACGGAACCACTTGGCCGAGATTTTCCGAGATTTGCCAAGATTTGATGGATGTCGCTTTTTCTTGGGGAATTCTTGTTGCATGGAGCGTTGACGTTTCGTCAGGAATTTGACAGAAGAAGTGGTAAGACTCCTCGGGGATTTTTTTGACATCGAGCCAAAGGTTCTCTTCGCTCAAGCCACATCTTCAAAAAAGCTCGGAAAACCCTCAAATGTACTATACCCAAAAAAATAGTCTTTCTTTGGCAGCGTTGTTTCAAAACACCAGTGATCGCCGCTATGCTGCAGGTCTAGACTACTATGATCAGGACCGCGTCCAAATTAAATCAAAAGCAAAGCAGTGCTATAAGTTCACCGTCCAGGGGTCTCGGGCCTACGAGACGACTATTTTTTGGGAGACACAACGTCGCACGGTTGGGGTGCTTGACGTCAAATGCACTTGCTTTGACTACCTTGATAATGAGGTGATTTGTAAACACATCGTGGCCTCCATGCGCTACCTGCTAGACCTTAAGACTGATTTTAATGCATGGGAGAGATCCGTTAAGTCGATGGATATCAGCGAACTTGAGGCCACTGAAGTCTCGCTCCAAGATGATCCTGATTATGACGACGGGTACGAGGACCATGACGATGCGGGCGATGAATTTGGCCTTGATCGTCTTGACGGGCATCAGCCGGTGGTCAGTAAACCACACCCCATGGATGTTTTTGTTACAAGACCATACGTCGACACCAACATCAAAAAACAGCAAGCTCTACTGCTGCGCACCCTACGCTTAAAAAGAATTCAAGGAGACCTATCAAAATCTGAGGGGACCTTGAGTGTCCCTGCAACATTGACCACCAAACAAGCCTCCATCCAAGTCTGGTATGAGCTCCAGGGTCGTTTGCCCGGCGATGCCCGGTGGCCTACCGTGCGGCTTCGTCAACGAAACGTGAGTGGCAACACAAAGACAGAACGAGCCCTCAGAAATCTCAGCATTCGGCCCGATGAGAGCAGCGTGCGTGGACTTTCTTATGGGGAAACTGCCGACTATGACCTTGTGTATGACTTGGCCGTTGCCAACAATTCAGTTTTTTATACGGCCGACACCTGGAGTCACATTGCCAAAACAGACCAGTTCGCGCTGCCAAGGCGGCAATGCGTGAGATTTCTGCGAAAAATAATCGCTACAAACCGCGCCCTGTTTCTCTCCCACGAACAAATCAAAGAGAACTCTGGTCGCGATGCGGTCCCATTGTTTGAGACGCAAGGCGAGGTGTGGAAGCCGAAGTTTTGGGTGGCGGCCGCCAAGGAGGCTGGACTGTTGGAAGTGAAAGCGGCGTTTTATGTCGGACAAAAAAGCATTGACATCAGCCGCGTCTCATACATGGCAGAGCCCGGGATCGCCGTGCTGGCAACAGGGCAGGTGCTATTTTTTGATGAGTGTGCTCCTGCCGTCAAAATTTTACTTTTAGAGATCGCAAAGGAACCGATTCAGGGCACGGCCGGTGAACTTAAGGAGATCATCTTAAATTTGATGGCTAAGGTCCCTCGCAGCGACCTGGACCTTGAACAGGGTTTTGCCGACTACGGCGACACCCCTAACCTTCAGCCAAAAATTTCACTTTTGCGTAGCGGCGAGTATGACGATGGGGTCCATATTCCAGCCGTTGTCGCCATGACGTACGGCGAGCGGAGTTTTAGTCCATTGGATCCAAATCTTGGCTGGTATGAGGAGCCAAAGGGACTTGATAAAGCCTTGGTATTCCACCGAGACCTCTCGTCTGAAGGGCAGTGGCTTGCCCTCACCAAAGACGCCTGTGAGGATCTGAAGATGTGCGAGGATGGGCCGCCGCATTTCAACGCTGTGATTGCTCGCGACCAGATCGTTCCAGTGATGTTGAAGGCCATGGAACTTGGTTGGGCTGTGGAGCTTCAAGGCAAAAAAATAAGGGCTGCCAAGGCCATCGACATCAAAGTGAGTTCCGGAATCGATTGGTTTGACGTCAAGGTGACGGCAGATCTAGGAGACGGGCCACTTGACGAGGCTGATCTGCTACGCCTACTACGGGGACGCCAGCGATTTACGACTCTTGCCGACGGGTCGATGGTCATCAATACAAGCGAGGCACTGCTGCGCAATGCTGCGATTCTCGAACGGTTTGCCAATGAAGACGGTACCGGAACCTTCAGGATCCCAAAACTTCATGCCATGCTGCTTGACCTCGAAGAAGAGCGTCTTGGGACGGCAAAACTCGATGGCGGCATCGACGAATTTCTTGCGGCCGTCCAGCGTTTGCAATCCTTGACAGAAACCAAGCCCGGTCCAGAATTTAACGGCGTGCTGAGACCCTACCAGGCTGCCGGACTCGGGTGGCTTAAAACTCTCAGAGACACCAAACTTGGTGGCTGCCTTGCAGACGACATGGGACTTGGTAAGACCATCCAGGTCCTGGCCCATTTAAGTGATCACTATGCTAAAGGTGCGGGGAAATCGCAGCCAGACACCACAGTCAAGACAAAGAAAAAGGGAAAAGTTGGCGCAAAGACAGCGGCAGTGGCGATGAAACCAAGTCTTCTCGTGGTGCCACGCAGTCTCGTCTTTAACTGGAGGCGCGAGGCCGCAAAATTTGCCCCAAACCTTCGCACCGGAGAGCTCAATAACCAAACAAAGTCAGAGGTCCAAGCCCTCATCAAACAATGTGACGTGATCATTGCCACCTATGCCATGACGCGCTCTCAGCTTGAGACTCTTAAAGACATTGATTTTGAGTATCTGATCCTTGACGAGGCGCAGGCCATCAAGAATGCGTCGTCCCAGAGTGCGCGGTCTGTCAAAGTGCTCAAGGCCGAACACCGACTGGCCCTGTCAGGGACGCCCGTGGAAAATCACTTAAGTGATCTGACGTCCATATTTGAATTCATCAATCCTGGGCTCTCGGCCGCAAAGGGTTTTCATAAGTCCATGACAAAACTTGGAGACTCTCCCGAGGGTCGGCAGATGCTTGGACGGATTTTGAAGCCCTTTATCTTGCGGCGCACCAAAGGTCAGGTCCTTAAGGATCTTCCCGCCAAAACAGAGACCATCATCTACTGCGACCTGTCGCCTGAGGAACAGGATTTTTATACGAAACTTTCGCAATCGGTCCGGGCAAACCTACAAGCGGAGATCAAGGCCGTTGGGATTGCCAAAGCACAAATTCATATTCTTTCGGCGCTGACGAGACTGCGGCAGGCAGCCTGCGACCGCCGTCTGTTGGGGCCACAAGATCATCACCTTGCAGGAACCAAAATTGATTTACTTTTTGAACGCATCAAGGAGCTATCGGCCGAGGGCCAAAAGGCGGTGGTGTTCAGTCAATTCACGCAGTTTTTGGCCTTGGCAAAGCAGCGTCTTGATGACGAGAACATTGCCTATTGCTACCTGGATGGACAAACCAAGGACCGGCAAAAGGTGGTCGATCAATTCAATAGCGATGCGGGCATGCCGGTTTTCTTGGTTAGCCTTAAGGCTGGCGGCGTGGGACTCAATCTGACGTCGGCATCTCATTGTTTTCTTCTGGATCCCTGGTGGAACCCCGCAGCCGAGGCACAAGCCATCGATCGACTCCACCGTATTGGGCAAAGAAATCCAGTGTTCGCCTATCGCCTGATTGGTCGGGGCACGGTGGAAGAAAAGATCTTGCAGCTCCAGGAGCAAAAGCGAGGCCTTGCTGATGCCGTCATTAACGGGCAGGAGGCTGGACACCCGACTGAAGGCCCTAATCATGAGCGTCAACATGGCCAAGATGAAGGACTTGCAGACGCACCGGCGCGTGGAATTTCAATTGAAGATCTTGAATTGCTGCTGGGTTAAAGAGTTTAAGAGTTTAAGAGTTAAAGGGTTAAAGGGTTAAAGGGTTAACCCCCTGGTGACAAGCCTCCGCGAAACCCGAACGCCTTGACGCTCGCGATCGCATGCTCTCTTAAATTCCTGATACCCGTCAGACCAAATCCCCACGGCCTCACGGCAAGCATTCTCCACGAGTTTTAAATCGCCGCCTAAAGGTTGAAGGTCGGAGATTTTTTGCCGCATGCGACCTAGACCGCAGAGAAAGCCCCTGATGATGGGACTTGCCTCATAGCAAGACAGATCATCATCCAACAAAAATCCAGCCATAAAGGCCGAGATCTCTTTCACCACAAGACATGCGGTCTTTTTGACAAGGTGAGGATCTGAAAACCCGAAACACGCAACGTCTCCTGCAAGATGATCAGGTCGCGGCAGAAGAGACCAATATCTTTGATCTCTGATGATCTCTGTCCTAAGAGACATCAGCTGCTCCTCAAAAAACACATACTTCGTCTCATGTTCAATTCGACAGACCTCACCACGAGGATCAGTGAGGAGCACCTCCACGATCTGTTGAAACGATTTTGGTCTCGGCGAAAGCACGCTGCCAAGCATCAGAAACGTTACCTCAGCTGCCGTCCATCCACTGTTGATGGAACGTAGCAGCATCTCAAAACGCCGGTCTCCTACGTCGCAAGGATTTCCTGTCGTCTTAAGACGCGGAGGCTTGCGGCAATCATCAGGCTTAAGCCCAAGTCTTTGCTCGATCAGCACCCAATCCAAGGCGTCCTGATCCACAAAATGGTTTTCGATGAGCTGGATTATTTTTTTGTCAAAAGGCCTCTCGTGAGAGGCCAGATCAGACCGGGTATCCATCTTTGTCAGCGCGCAGACCACAGCGGCATTGAGCCCAAACGGCAGGAATCTGGCATCGTCAAGCATCTGTCCAAGACATGATGCAATGGCTGGCCGCTCCCCTGGATGTGCCAAAGCAATGCGCGTAAGGACCTCAACGACAAGAACATAGCGTTCCACATCCATGCCCCAGATCTCGTCAGAGATCAGCCTCTGACAGAGCACGGGGACCGCAAGCTCACCAAAAAACTCAAGGGATTGGATGACATCCGTTAATACATGACCGTCATGGCCTGCCTCACGAATCAAGAGCTCTGCGAGCGGGCCGGTCGCCCGCCGGTCTTGCAATTGCGTCAGGATTCTTATGGCGTGGATTAAAGCATCATGAATGTCCTTGTCAAAAATTCCGCTCTCATCGTGCAACGCAAGAATTTCGAGAAGATCCGTCACATCAGCATCAGATGTGATCAACCCTGTGTAGTCGGGCCATTTTTGCAAAAATTTTGGCGATGGTAACTTTATAAGGCGGCGTAATATTTTGCTGGGACGATCATGACGTTTTTTGATCAGATTGGCAGATCTCAGAGGCGTTGCGCCGATGGTGACCCTGTAAGCAGTTGGGATCTTGCTGCGTGTGTTTTTTGTGAGATCAGTCACGTCGCCCTCTTCCTCATCACGACATAAAAAACCATAGGACATCCGCCGACTTTGAGCGACGAACATCGAGGCTCGTTTTCGGTGTCAGGGAAGGACGGCTTTGGGAATTGGATGATTGAGGATGATTGAGTTCATGGCGTGCCAGAACAGGCGACTGGCGCCAAGACCCAAACCAAGACCCAGCACTAACGCCCAGCACTAGCGTTGGAAGACGGGCATGATATCGAGAGAGAGATTAACGTCGCGGCCGAGGCCATAGTAATAATAAGCAGGCTGTGTCACCTGACGCAAAAGCAGGAATGTCCGTAGCTTCATTGTTTCGAGCGGGCCAAAGTTTTTGGGTCTGACCAGATATTCATGGCTCACATGCACAAGCCAGCGATGCGGGTCTTTTGGCAGATCGACTTCGTGATGTATGGCCAACTGTTCAAGGACCTTCTCCACGTTTGGCTCTTCCATAAAGCCAAAGTAGATACGAACGCCGACGATGGAGCCTTTTTCTGGGGATCTATAAAACACAATGCTTTCATGACGCACATCATGGACGTAGGGAATTTTCCTGTGCACCACCTGCACCATAAAAATATGTTCAGGCACAAAATGATGGCGATTCAGGTACATCTGCACCAGGGACGGTGTCTTGTCATCGATATCTTTAAGAGTCGTTTGCGCCAGAAACAGGACATTTTTGCGCAACATCGTCTGAGATTTTTCCTTGATCTCTATCAGATCTCTGATGGCAATAGAGGGCATACTGTCGTATGCGGCAAACGTGGCCTTACGGCCCCACCGCCATGACGACATCACAAAAAACACCAGAAGCCCTACCACTGTGGATATGTAACCACCTTGGGTAAAGTACAGACCTTTCGCGACAAGAAGTGCGCCATCAACGGCAATAAACGGAATAAAAATCAGCAGACGTCGGCGAACCTTCCAGCGCCAGTAACGACCCGCAATCATCATCATGACCAAAGACGTCACCAGCATGACCATCGCTAGGGCAAAGCCGTAAGCCGACGCCAACGCGGCACTTGAGCGGAATATGACGGCAAGGGATACAGCGCCGAAAAAAAGTAAAATATTGATCACCGGCACATAGGTCTGTCCAAAGTGATCTTGGTGGGTTTGAATCAACTTAAGACGCGGCAGCAGACCTAAGGCTACCGCCTGAGACGAGAGGGAAAAAGCGCCAGATATGAGCGCCTGACTTGCAATCACCGCAGCGGCCGTGGAAAGAATCATCAGAGGCCACAGCACCGAGCGAGGGGCCAAAGAGAAAAACAAACTAACGTCTGGCGTATATTCCGGATGAGACAATAAATAAGCTCCCTGCCCAAGGTAATTCAGCATCAAAGCTGGCATCACCACGAGGTACCAACCCGTCCGTATGGCCCGAGCCCCAAAGTGTCCCATATCGGCAAACAACGCCTCTCCACCGGTGATCACGAGCACCAGAGCACCCAGTCTGGCCAACGACTGACCCATTTCAGAGGATGTGATGTGGGTCAAGGCATACCACGGATTAAATGCCTTTAAAATGTTCGGCTCTGCCGCGATCGCCCTGGCACCAAGAATGCCAATCACCACAAACCACAGCAAAGCAATGGGACCAAAAAATCGACCCATCCGACTTGACCCGAAACGCTGCGCAGCGAAGAGCAAAAATAAAATCATCACCGTCACCATAACCGTGCTCTGGGAAAGCTCTGGGGCGATAACCCTTGCCCCTTCGACGGCAGACAACACACTGATGGCGGGCGTGATCATCGCCTCACCAAATAAAAGCCCGGCGGCCAACATGAGCAGGGTTTTAAGGCGTCTTGCGTGCTGGTCTTTGAACGGATGAAGCTTACTGTAGAGGGCAAATACACCACCCTCACCGTCATTGTCAGCGCGCAAAACCAGCGAAAGGTATTTTACCGCAATGACAATCATCAAGGACCACACCACAAGAGACAATGATCCAATGATGTCGGTTTTTGATGGGGCTGTGCTGAGATGCCCGAACACAATTTCTTGCAGGGCATAAAGTGGAGACGTGCCGATATCCCCATAAACCACGCCAATGGCCGCCAGGGTCAACGCAAATAGGTTTTTGTTGGAGCTAGTTTTTGCAGGCCCTCGGGTGGCAACGTGAACATGGGATGGGAAAAGACTTGGCTGCATTTTCAGTCGTCGTCAGAATCATATCCAGAGTCATATCCAGTGTCGTCATCGGCGTCATCATGGATGTCATCGTCTGAAAAGCGATCGGCACGTGATTTCTTTTTCTGCTTGGCGAACTCCGCTTTTTCGGCAGCTGCGCGGAAGGCCTCGGTCTTAGCGGCTTTGGCGCGCTGACGAGCGGCCATCTTGGCGTTCTTTTCGATGCGTAGAAGCCTGACGATCAGTTCACTTTCGCGTTCTTTGTCTTGTTGATCGGGCTTAAGACCGTCTTCGGCGAGGATTTTTTTGTATTCGCGGATTTCCTGCAGCTTGCGCTTGATGACCGACATCTCGCCAAGCTCTTTGTCGGTGTATTGAATGTCGAGATGCTCCTCTGGACGCCGACGCTTGAAGGACTTTGGGCCCTTTATCTTGCCAAATGATTTGCCAGTGGATTTACCCGGCGATTTACCCGGCGATTTACCCGGCGATTTAGTCGAAGATTTGAGACCAGATTTTTTGGGGCCGTCAGCATGTGAGCTCGAAGGATGACCACTGGATTTTTTTGCTGCAAAAGGCGACGGCTTACCCTTGGCTGGCGATGGTTTGCCTTTGGGACGTGGCTTTGACATGGGCTATGGTTCCTTTGTACTTAGGACCTGCGATTGATTTTATGCGGGGCCGCCTGATCCACTGGCATCACCACAATTTCTTCTATATTAACATGAGCAGGCCTTGAGGCCGCAAACCAGACACATTCGGCAATATCACGACCTGTCAGCGGGGTGACACCCTTGTAGACATTCTTGGCTCGCTGTTCATCGTCATTGAACCTTACGAGAGAAAAATCCGTCTCCACCATACCGGGATCCACTGAAGACACGCGAATTGGAGTGCCATTCAACTCAAGTCGTAGGGTTTTCGTGATGGCACGCACGGCGTGCTTGGTGGCACAGTATACGCTGCCGCCCTCATAGACCACGTGGCCTGCGATACTGCCCATATTGACGACATGCCCGAGACCTGCATCCAGCATCCGCGGTAAAAACGCTCTGGTCACACGCAAAAGTCCAGAGACGTTTGTGTCAAGCATCTGCTGCCAGTCAGACATTTTGCCCTTGTGGACGGGATCAACACCGAGCGCAAGCCCAGCGTTATTGAACAACACATTGAGCCGCCCGCGGCAAGACTCCCACGCTCTCAGAGCAAATTCATCAACCGATTGATCCTTCGTGACATCAAGATCCAGTACGGTCACCTCTGGAGCCCCAGATAATGAAAGACGACTGGCAAGGTGCTGAAGTTTTTCTTGACGCCTGGCACCTAAGATAACGTGCCATCCCCTCTCGGCAAAGAGCACCGCCGTCTCGGCTCCGATGCCGGCAGAAGCTCCCGTGATGACAATCGAGTTTAACGACATGAATTATGGCTTCTTGGAAACCTTGACACCACGTTCATTGCCTTCGCCCACCGAGCAGGACTCGTAGCCCTTATCCACCGCATATTGATGCTGAATGCGGCGATAAAAACTATTCATGGGCTTAAGAAATACTTCTTCAACGGCACCGGCATTAATTTTTGAAATGGCCTCGTCGACCGCTGCTAGAGCCAGTTTCTCGGTCTCGGCGTCCGCCTGTTGGCCGCCACCGCCACCATGACCGCCGCCGCCGTGTCCGCCACGTTGTTTGTTGTGGTGGTTTCTGTTGTCACGTTGATCGCGGTTACCACGGTTATCACGGTCCCGGTGACCGCCGCCTTGTTGACCTTGACGTTGTTGGCCGTGACGCTGCTGATGACCGCCGCCCTGTCCGCCTCGTTGCTGATGGCCACCGCCACCACCGCCGCCTTGTGGCTGCCGATTGCCGCGGAAATTTGGCATATTGCGGCCAACAGGGGGACGAGAACCTTCCTCGATCTCCTCCGGCTCAACATCTGCGAAGGCCCAACGTAAAAAGCGGTCAAAGTAGGCCCAGTAGCCTGGGAAATCTTCCTTCAACACGGTTTTAATCGTGGCCCATACTGCTTTACTGTCATCCGTATCGGCATTGTGCGACGGCAACGCGGTGCCGGTTTTGAGTAGCACAAGATCGGCAAGATCCAATGTGAACTTCATGAAAGGCTCAACGATGTTATTGAGCATGACATGATCAAGCGGCGTCTCTTCCACCATCTCTGGGTACTGGGCCGCATACCATAAACTCATACGGCTCATGAGGCCTTTAAGTTCCATGGCCTTTAATTCAGCCGGCAAACTCTCGAGGGTTGCTCCCACCATAATCGGCCAGCGGCCAGAGTTGGCCTGTGCTTCATCAAGATTCAGGGCACGTTTGGTACGCTCGTGCTCAAGGCATGTGAAAAGAAAGTAATCGACTGGAACGTTGTGGCCTCGCTGCAACTCGACGCGCTGCTTCATCGTTGGGCCCGGGGCTGGTTGCTGTGGCGTGTTCTGCGTCTCGTTATCATTACCTGTTTGACGATCTGACATTGGGATCATTCTCCTCTAAAACTAAGACTCTTAAGCTTTCATGCGGCGTGCGAGATTCAACACACGGCAACTAGCAACGGTTAATTCCTCTGCAGCCGTCCACTCCTTTGAATCCTTACGGGCATGGGTGTAGGCCGACAATTCAAGATCACCCTCAAACGCATCAAGAACATCGTCCACGGCTTTCTTGTAGTCATCAGATCCAATGGCTGATTTCTTCAGAACAACAGAAGCCTTTTTGAGGTGGGCAACCGCATCGTGCTCCCCCTGCTCTGCAAGCAAAGGGTTCAACTCGTCGATGGCGGAGACAAGGTCTGCTGCGCTATCTTTACGCTCGCGTTTAATAATCTTAGACATTAGGGCTCCCTAGGTTTTCGGGTCTCGCCGAGAATAGGTCAGGACGGGCGAAGATGCAATGATTTCAGCGCAGTTTGACAGGGTCTTCACAGGCACCCCGAAGGCATGAAAATATTTTTCAGGGGTCGGTAATTTCACATTGACGGGGGGACGGGGTTTTTGTACATAAGTCCCCCTCGAAGTTTTCGTCATTGAAGGCTAAGGGCTCGTAGCTCAGTTGGTAGAGCAGTACACTTTTAATGTACGGGTCGATGGTTCGAATCCATCCGGGCTCACTTCCTCAAAACAAAAAACCTCGTTGACCGTCCTGTCCCCATCGTCTAGAGGCCCAGGACACCACCCTTTCACGGTGGATACAGGGGTTCGAATCCCCTTGGGGACGCCAAATATCCGGCCGTAGAACCTGGCTCGAAAGGTTCTGAGATACACCA
This sequence comes from Oligoflexales bacterium, assembly GCA_044375465.1. Lineage (GTDB taxonomy): Bacteria > Bdellovibrionota_B > Oligoflexia > Oligoflexales > RGVZ01 > CAMDKS01. Next base: position 11,500 of record JBILMN010000054.1, read on the forward strand.
AAATGCCTTTTTCGTTCGCTCACTCCGCTTCCTAGCGGTCGTGGTCGGCAGGACGGAATTGGTGCGTTCGTCGGCTATCCTTACTTGTTGCGCACTATTACACAGTACGGTATAGTGGGAAAGAGGTGGCCGAGACATGATTGCAAATTTTGGAAACCGGTTAGCCCAAGAAATATGGGAGACCAATACTTGCAAAGGGTTGCCCAAAGAATTGTGGCTCAGGGCAAAAGCCCTGCTGACTATAATGCATAGCACTTCCACAATCGATGACCTCAAGATTAAAGGGCAGCCTCCAAATATTCGGTTGCACAAATTGCAAGGAAATCGAAAGGACGAGTGGAGCGTCACAATCAAGCTACCGTGGTGCATCACGTTTAAGTTCAAAAGCGGTGACTTTTCTGACGTTAAGATTGAGAACTACCATAGAGGTTAATCACAATGATTAAAAATCCAAAGCCGCTTCATCCGGGACAAGTTCTTGATGAGGTTTATATGACAGAGATGAAGTTGAATCAGACTACGTTGGCAGCAAAATGTAAATGCTCGCCTCGAAAGATTAATGAGATTGTAAACGGCAAGAGAGGTGTCTCACCAGAATTTGCAATTGTACTAGAGAAGGTCTTGGGAACCTCGGCAGAAATGTGGGTTCGCATGCAGGCAGATTATGACTTGTGGGCCGCGAGACAGAACGCGGCGTGATGAAATGTCGCGGCGCATCATTCTTGTGAGGATGATAGACGGCAAGCGGTCGTGGTCGGCAAGAAGGCATTGGTCCGTCTAGCGCTCTCTAGCGTTACATTCACTCTGACGGCCGATGGTGTAAGATTGGCTGACGAGTGTAAACCTGGGCCTCCAGTTTTATATTATTTTGAGAGGACTAAATGACGCGATTTGCAGGAGCCTTTGCAGGCCCCGGGACATCAGTGATTTATGTAGATGAAAACGGAGCTCATGTTCTCTATTCCGACGGTTCCAGAACATTTGATAGTTCATATTGTGGTCTTTGGCGGACGCCATTTTCTCCGTATGAGAGACGTTTTCCTACGTCGTTTCAATAGAATTCAAAATCGGCTGAAATCTTGTGGGACCGATCACCATAGGTCGCAGATGGTTAACTTGACCTTTCAATCTGCCTTAGAAAATGCGCAATGCTGTAAAGCGGGATGTTTTGAATCCCGCCATCTTTTCTTGAGTTTAGTGCTGAAGTTCTAACGAGTGTCGCCGGGGAGAATTTCTTTTCAAAAATACGAAGACTCTTTGTCCGGGTCGATGCCGCAGCTTTTACCTCAATTGGAATAACTTCATTTGAAGTCTCGACTAAAAAATCTACTTCTGCTTCGTGTTCGCTACTCCAATACCTAGGCAATAGCCCATTTGCAATCAACTCCTGTGCCACAAAGTTTTCAGTAAATGCACCATTGAACTCTGAAAACATTTTGTCATTGGACAGGTAGCCCTTTGGAGAAATACGAAGTTGTGCTGCTAAGAGTCCTACATCAAGGGCAAACAACTTAAATTTGGCTTGATCTATGTGCGCACTCAACGGCCTTCGCCCAGAATCCACATGATTTACTTTCAATACGAGTCCAGCAGTTTCTAGCCAGTGCAGCGCGACCTCAAAGTCTGCAGATCTTGCGCCCCGTTTAACATCTCCATATTTGAATTTTTTATTCTCTCTTGAAATTTGTAGCGGAATCGAACTCCAAACTGCCTGAATTTTCAAAGCATCTGCTTTTAGAGCATGTTTCTCAAAATCATTTTGATAGGACGTAATAATTTCAGAATGGATTTGTCTTACGCTATCAAAATCACTTGTGTCAAACCAGGTTTTTACCGCCTCTGGCATTCCACCGACCATCAAGAATACGCGAAGTAGATGCAGAAGCCTCTCGTGAAGCACCTGTGGAATTTCCTCGGTAAAGCGATGGTCTAAAAGTAGATCGAGCATCGAAGCAGTATCACTGGCTTTCAAAAATTCATAAAATGTCATCGGATGCATCTGTAAGAAATTTACTTTGCCCACTGGGAAGGAACGACTTTGGCCCAATTTAATACCCAAAAGAGAGCCAGCTGCAGCAATGTGGAATTCTGGGGTCTCTTCCGAAAAATATTTAAGGCTGGTTAGCGCGTCGTCACAGGCCTGTATCTCGTCAAAAATTAATAGAGTCCTTCCAGGTACGATCTTTCGACCATGCACAGCGGAAAGAACCTGAAGAAGCCTTATTGGGTCAAGATTTGGTTTAAATGAAGCAGCAAGATCCGCTTGTCTCTCAAAATTAAAGTACGCAGTGTCGTCGAAGTGGGTTTTGCCAAATTCTTTCAAAGCGAATGTCTTGCCGACTTGGCGAGCGCCCTTGACGATCAATGGCTTTCTTTTCTTACTGTCTTTCCAGAGGCTTAGGTCGGATTCAATCGTTCGCTTCAAGGCTTAACTCCAGAAAAGTGTCAAAATAGTCGAAAATAATCCCCAAAAAATGGGTTTAAATATATAAGTTATTAATTTTAGATAGTTAAGTCAAGTTTTTTACCACAGATTGAGACTTTCAGATGAGTCATCGGATCGGTTTAAAATTGATTGATCGACACGCAAAAAGACTTTCGAACAAAGCTCGCAGTGAATCTGGCAGAAAACTGATTCGAGAAGAATCAAACAAATTGGATCATCAAAACGGTGGCGAAATCAAAGCTTGCAAACGCAAGGACCAACTTAAGTCTCGTGGCTCTTAGCTAAGCCCCACCAAACAAGCGATACCGCCTGCGCACTAATCTCAACGGCAATCATTGAATCGAAATATGGAGAGACTTCAAGGTCGATGAAGAGAAAAGGCCAGGCGAACAGAAATACGAGCAGGTCTATTTCGCGTCAATTCATGGTAACACCGCTAAGAGACTTCCATTTAGAGGCGACATCTGCCCCCACACATTCACTCTGACGGCAGATTCCTAAGACCCCCCGTAAAGTAGGTTGCGATCGCTTAACTAAATCAGGGTTGTAGATCCCAGGTTTTACCTATGTCGCCAAACGACCAATTTTAGCTTTTGAACGACATTGAAAACGATCGGACATATCTCGAAGTTTGCGATCACACCTAATGAGCGACCTGCAAACCCAGACTTGTGTAAGTGTGGATACGAGCGGCAAGCTTCTGGCCGATCTTCGTAATGCGAGCATTTATTGTCGACCAACAAAGGACACGGTTTAGCCTGAAACACCGTGTCACCATTGTCGTCTGTATTTAAGTACGTTGTAAAAAACTCAGTCGCTGCAATGCCCGCAGATTTTGCAAGACGATTGGTATCTTTCTTCGTCAGTGTTGGAAATGATTCGCGACAACAATTCCCACATTTGGTGCAATCGATTTTGCTTGCAACGTCCGCATGAATTTCTTTAACAACTTTATCTAGACGACTGGCGCTTATTCTGTGCCTGATGAATTGTCGGAACTGATGATTCTCATTTTCCAAAGACTTAGCCTCTTTGGCAATTCGACTGAGATCTGTTTCGAGTTCGCATACGGGCGCAGACAAGGACCCCTCCCCCAAAAAAATCCATTGCTTAAAATAATATCGATTCTTCGATTTAACGCACTAAAATTGCGAGAGCCAAAGCGCTCGCAACCTGTCTGACCAGAAGTAATAACGGAATTTCAATAGTCGACGTGGATGCAAACGGACATCACGTAGGATATTCCAAACCAACGATTGGTAACGTCACGTTTTTTGCGGCGTGAATGGCGGGTGGTGCCTTAACCTCTGCAACGTCGGCAATGGCCTGGAGGCCAGCTCGGCTCAAAGCTCTGCCGGCCTTCCCGCACTTGACTTAGCAGCTCACTGCGACGCAGTGGTCAACATGTTGGTTTCATTCCAACTGTTGGTCGGCATCTTTGTCGTGGACACCAAACTCCATTCGTTGGTGGCCACCAAAGTCCAAAGATTTGCTTTCACGGAGTATGTGGAAAGGGCCGGAGCCGTCACGGCATCAGCTGTGATGGCTGCATTCGTGATGGCTGCTGCGGTGAATATTCATGCCGTCCTTAGTTCCATAGGTCTGGCCTGTCCAAAAAAAGTCAAAATTGATTGCCAATGCCTGGCTATCGGTTTTTGGTTTTGTTTTCACGATGTTTCTATTGAAGACTTAAGCTCCCAAAAAATCCTTCACCTGGTCGGTGTGCTGAAGCTTGAATTCTCCTTTTGGAAGAATGCGGCGAGCAAGCCCCCATAGAACTTTTCCTGGCCCGACTTCAACGTAGGTGTTCATACCCGCATGAAGAGCAGTCTCGATCGTCTGCGTCCATTTGACGGGGCTATCGATCTGCTGAATCAAAAAATCCGCGCCATATGTATCCGTGATGGCTGCTGTGAGATTGGGAATGATTTTTGCGCCGTTATTGACGTACTGGGTATCTTTGAGAAGAGGGGTCATCTCGTCTCTGGCTGGCTTCATCATGGACGAATGAAACGGAGCGGAGACGGGAAGCGAGACAAACTTGACCGATTCTGCCGCGAGCATCTCTTCAAGACGTTTGACAGCGGTCGCAGCGCCGGCGACGACCAATTGCTGGGGACTATTGTAGTTGACCACCTCGACGGGCTCGCCAGGTTTTGCGGATTTTTGGCATAGATCCTCTAGCTTTGAGGCCTCAAGAGATAGCACGGCTGTCATCGCACCCATGCCCTCCGGCACGGCTTTTTGCATGGCAAGACCTCGTGCCCGCACAAGGCTGATGGCCCGGGCAAATGAGAGCCGACCAGAGGCAACGAGGGCCGAATACTCGCCAAGACTATGGCCGGCAAACATGTCGGCTTTAAAGCCCTTTTCATTGGTCATCACTTTCCACGTGGCCACGCTTGTGGCGACGATACATGGCTGGGTGTTGGCGGTTAGTTTTAGCTGATCTTCGGGGCCTTCAAGACAGAGCTTTTTAATGGGGGCCTTCGCGGCGTCTTCGGCCTCTTCATAGATTTCTTTGGTGTATGGAAATTCATCGAGTAGCATCTTAGCCATGCCCACGTACTGGCTACCCTGGCCTGGGAACATGGCAAATGTTTTCGCGTCAGTCATGTGTGATCCCTTTCTTTGATAGACCCGAATGGTCATGTCATGATCAACCGTTAAAATCCAAACACAAACCCAAATTCAAAGCGTTCATTGGTGCGCAGATCACGGGTCGTATGATCGCCATCAAAACTCCGCGGCGGACGCTCCGTGTAGGTCGTCGATTTCAACGCTCCAACTAAAGCCACGTAGCGCGCAAGACGCACCGTCGCTCCCACGGACCAATTGGCCGTCGTGCTATCGTCAACGTCAAAGCTCTCAAGACCGTTACCATCGTCTGCAGAACGGTCCCATGATTCGTAGCCAGGGCCTGCCGAGATGAATGGAGTCAGCGGTGTGGGATTTGGGACCCTCAGAATCAGGCTGACGTCGCCGCCAGATTTTTCTTGGGCATTTTTATCGGTTTCGTAGGCAGCATAAAACCCTCCAAGCCCCCAGGCCACGTAGCGATTTATGGGAAACGTCAGACCAAGAGATCCCGAGAATGCTTTAAAGCCGAACCCAACGCCCAACGATAAGCCAATGGACTCCTCGTCCCCATAGCCTCTTTGGCGGCGAGAGGCTTGTTCGTAAACATCTCGATATTTCGGACGACGACCGGGTGAAGGCTCTTCGCCCGAAGATGGCGCACTGTCAGAGGCTGCTGCTGGGACGTCTTCCGCTGGAGCCTCGCGACGTTGGTAGACGTCCGTCTTAGCTGGCCTAGCCGGTTCATCTGGTTTTAGGGTGCCAAACGACTCCTCTTCGTAGGCCCAAGCCTTCGAAGAAAGATGTAAAAAGGCTGGCATC
>JBILMN010000055.1:0-17338 GCA_044375465.1 Oligoflexales bacterium
AATCCTTCCCTGATCTTTGGGCCCACACCCTCGATATCCTCAAGGGTTGATTTTTTGGCGAGCTGGCTGCGTTTTCTACGGTGCTTGGTGATTGCAAACCGGTGAGCCTCATCACGAATTTGGGTCATCAATCTGAAGGCCGGTGAGCCTGGCACCAGCGGTATGGGAGTGTCTTGTCCCGGCTTGAAGATCCGCTCAAGCGAATGTTTGGGGGCGGTGATTGCTATTTTGGCTTTATCGCCTCGGTATTTTTCAACGCGAGATTTTGCGAGGGATACAATCTCCAATTTGATTCCAGGAAATTCTCTTAGAGCAGATAATGCACTGTCAAGTTGCCCCCGCCCGCCATCAATGACGAGTAAATCAGGGAGATCCGCATCGCGGATTCCGCGTTCAATCCGCCTGCTTACCACTTCACGAATCGATGCGAAGTCATCGGGAGCGCCTTGAACGGTTTCGATATTGTAGCTGCGATAGAGACTTTTATCCGGATGGCCATCAATAAAACAGACATCTGAGGCGACAATCGCTGTGCCTTGAAGGTTGCTGATATCGATGCACTCCATACGCCGTGGTATGAGTTCAAGACCTAAGGTTTCCTTGAGGGATTCCAGCGACGAACGTCTGCGGTCGAGGCCGCGAACGGCTTCGTCATGGGCGTAACGTGCGTTTTTTGTGGCGATCTCCGCCAAATCAGGCCATGGCGCGCGCAGATGTTTCAGGCCACGGATGTCCGGGCGCTTTTGATCAGCAGTGGTGATGGCACTGGCGATATCGCCACTATTAGCCAGATCCCGGTCTAAAATGATGCGAGATGGAATATGCCGTCCATCATAATATTGAAGTAGAAAGTGTGGCAGCGTATCCGCAGGTGTTTCGATGGCGGACATGGCAAATGTAAACGAGTCACCGCCAATGAGGCGCCCCCCGCGAATCATGGCGACGTGGATGGCAAACATGTCATCACTTTCAGCGCATGCAATCAAATCACCCTCGATGTCGGGATCAAAAACGACGGTTTGTTTCTCTGACAGTACCTGGATGGCGCGGACTTGATCGCGGTAAGATGCTGCCAGTTCATACAGTTCGCGCTCAGAAGCGTTCGTCATTTTTTGGGTCAAGGTTCTAACCACCTCATCATTGCGGCCTTCAAGCAATGCCATGGCGTCGCGAAGCATTGATTTGTAGGCCTCTTTATCAACATTCAAGACGCAGGGGCCGAGGCACATCTTCATATGGTAGTAGTTACAAACTCTCTTCGCATGCTCAAACTCCCATTGATTACAGCGAATCAGTGGGAATACCCGTTTGATCGCCTCCATGCTCGCCTTGAGACTTCCCGACGCGCTAAATGGGCCAAAATACTCCGCTCGATCATCTTGCCGTTTGCGCACAATCTCCAGACGAGGCCAATCATTGCTGAAGTCCACGCGGATGTACGGATATTCTTTGTCATCACGAAGGAGGATATTAAATGGAGGTTGATGATGCTTGATCAGGGTTCGCTCGAGCAGCAAGGCATCAACCTCGGTCTTGACGAGCATGATTTCAAAGTCGTGGATGGAACGGACAAGGGAGCGGGTTTTTGGCGAGTGATCCTTGGAATCAGTGAAATAGCTGCTGACGCGTGCTTTGAGATCTTTTGCTTTGCCGACGTACAAGACCTGACCCCGAGATCCCTTCATGAAATAAACGCCGGGATCGCGCGGGAGAGCTGATAGTTTTGTACGGATATTGGGATTCACGATGGCTCGACCTCGTCTGGTGGCATCTCCGCGGTCGCGTGTTTCAGTAGCAGCTCCTTCAGGCAGCGTAACTCATCACGCAGTTCCGCGGCTTTTTCGAACTCAAGGTCGGCCGCATATTTTTGCATGGATTTTGTCTTCTCGCGGATGGTTTTTTCTACGGTTGCAACATCGTGTTTTGCGAGTAGTGCCAGTGCTTTTTTAACTTCCGGCGTCTCAAGGTCGTCAGATTCAGTGGCCAGTCCGTAAACCTTTCTAAGGTCTTCGGGGATGGTCTTGATCACTGTTTTAGGTGTGATGCCGTGCTTCTGGTTATAGTCCATCTGAATGGCGCGACGACGCGATGTTTCATCCATGCACTGACGCATGGAATCGGTCACCCGGTCGGCGAAAAAAATCACCTGACTGTCCGCGTTGCGCGCAGCCCGACCAACAATCTGAATCAATGAGCGTGCGGAACGCAAGAAACCTTCCTTATCAGCGTCCATAACGGCCACCAATGTGACTTCTGGCAGATCAAGACCCTCGCGGAGCAAATTGATCCCGATCAGAATATCGAAAACACCGCGACGGAGGTCTCGCAGCAGGTCGACCCGCTCAAGACTATCAATATCAGAATGAAGCCAGCGAACCCGCAGTCCCATATCCTGGTAGTACTTTGTGAGATCTTCTGCCATGCGCTTGGTCAGTGTCGTGACCAGAACGCGGCCACCCTTGGCAATAGCCTCGCGCATAGCCCCGTAGAGCTGCTCGACTTGCCCATGGACCGGTTTGATCGTGATCTCAGGATCAATCAGGCCTGTGGGCCGAATGATTTGCTGCGTGAAAACATTGTTCGTGGCGGCAAGTTCATAGGTGCCGGGTGTTGCCGACACATGGATCAGCTGTCCCACGCGGGTGAGAAATTCTTCGAAATTGAGTGGGCGGTTATCCAAGGCGCTTGGCAACCTGAAACCAAAATCCACAAGGACCTGCTTGCGGCTGCGGTCGCCGCGAAACATGCCGCCAATCTGCGGCACTGTGATGTGACTCTCATCAATAAATGTCACAAAGTCTTTGGGAAAGTAATCAATCAGCGTTGGCGGTGGCTGTCCCGGTGCCATGCCAGTGAGATACCGGCTATAGTTTTCAATTCCGGGACAAAACCCCAGGTGCTCCAGGAGTTCGATGTCATGCATCGTGCGTTGCTCTAGACGCATGTATTCAACCATTTTGCCCATCGCCCGCAGTTCTCGCAGCCTGACGCCAAGATCTGTCAAAATCTCTTTGACAATTTCCTTCATGTCCGTGCGGTCTGTCACATAGTGACTGCTAGGATATAGAGTTAATTCATCAACAACGCGGATGGTGTTGCCAGAAATCGCGTCGACCAGGGCTACACGCTCGATCTCATCGCCGAAAAACTCAACACGCAGCATTTCGTCACGCTGGTGCGCTGGGAAAATATCAATAATATCCCCTCGGGCGCGAAAGTGACCCCGTGTCAGATTGATATCGTTGCGGGCATATTGGATATCCACCAAGCGACGCATGAATGTCTCTCGGGAGATATGCTCTCCTGTCTTGATGGGGAGAACCAATTTTGCATAGCTTTGAGGGGAGCCGAGACCATAGATGCAACTGACGCTGGCGATGACGATCGTATCTCGTCGTTCAAATAAAGACATGGTCGCCTTGTGCCGCATGCGGTCAATGTCATCGTTGATGGCACTATCTTTGGCAATATACGTATCGGTGCTTGGGACATACGCCTCGGGTTGAAAGTAATCGTAGTAACTGATGAAGTACTCGACAGCATTCTCCGGAAAAAATTCTTTGAACTCCGTGAACAACTGTGCGGCGAGAGTTTTGTTCGGAGCCATGATCAATGCCGGTCGTCCCAGGCGAGCGATGACGTTCGCCATCGTAAATGTCTTACCTGAGCCGGTGACACCCAGCAGCACGGTATGGCGCTCACCAGCCTTAATTCGGTTCACTAAGTCATCAATCGCGCGCGGTTGGTCGCCCTGAGGCGTAAGTCCTGTTGCGAGTTTGAATGATGTTTGTGGTTTGGTTGTCATGGGCCTTTTAGAGCAAGTGGTGATTGGGCATCCTATCATGCCTTTTTGCTGTTTTCGCCGGTGATGAACAGTTGATTAGCAGTTGGTCGGCAGCTGATCGGCAGCCGGTATGACATGATCCGTGACACCGCTTGCCGGCTTGTTTTAGCAAAGGCGAGGTCGATTTCACGAAGTGTGTGCGCAAAAACTAAACACAAGACGCCTTCAGTGCTAACAAAACAGGCTGACTTCACACAAGTTTTTGTATTGTGAAGCGTCGCTAAACGTCTTATCATGTTCACTCTCAGTTTTCGTTAGTGGATCGTTATCAAACGGTTTTTGGGTTGTTTTGGGTGTTTATTGTAAATCTCCCCGAAGTTTTGAGGAGGCGAGAAGCAGTGTCTTATTTTAATTTGATGTCATTACCGAATCGTGCGCTGAAAATTGGATTTTTGAGTGTTTTATTCGCTCTCGTGAGCCACTCGACCGCAGCGAATGCGTGGTGGTTTTGGACTCCAGGTGACACGGTGGATAACGTTGGTTACAAGCCAGAGCAACCCATCCCCTTCAGTCATAAGCTGCACGCTGGCACCAAAGCAAACGGTGGTCGCGAGATCCCTTGCCAGTATTGCCACTCTAGCGCCCGTCGTTCCTTCTCATCAGGGATCCCATCGGGTAATACCTGTATGGGTTGTCACAAGATCGTGCGCACGGATAAGCCTGCCATCAAAAAAATCACTGAGGCTTACAACAACAATCAGCCGATTGAGTGGGTGAAGGTGCACGACCTTCCTGACTTTGTGCGGTTTCCTCACAAGCGGCATGTGCAAACCAAAGACCAGGGTGGTGCTGGGCTTGCGTGCCAGGAGTGCCACGGCAAGGTCGAAGAGATGGAAGTTGTGGAACAGGGTGCGCCACTTCAGATGGGCTGGTGCATTGGGTGTCACAAGGAGCGTAACGCTCCGCTTGACTGCTTGACCTGTCACTACTGAGCGTGAACTGATCTGACGGCCATGTTGATCGGCCGTCGTCAACTTTGTGTGAATTTGCTCGTGTTAATTTGCTCGTGTTAATTTGCCCGTATTGATTTGCAAGTTTTAATTTGAAAAGTCCGACGAACGAGGATTCCAACCCGATGAGTACTGAACAAATGCCTGACAACAAAAATGACGCAACAACGCAACGGCAAACTCCTGTGAGCGCTATTCCTGGATTCACAATGACGGAGCGTGGTCCTGAAGTTTTCGCTCCGGTCGATGGTCCATTGGAGGCTCCCGCAAAGATCATCGAAAAAGGTCCGCTCTATATGGGTGTTGAGGAGGTGATGCCAGAGGTTGATGCGGTGAAGCCGCAACAAAGCGCTGGTGATCGGGCTCTTGCCAGTACGGGGGTTCATCGCCGTGACTTCCTTAAATTGTTTTCTGCGGCGGCCGTGGCAAGTTCTGCGGCCTGTGTGCGTCGCCCTCTCGAAAAAGCAGTGCCCTACGTGGACCAGCCCGTAGATCAGGGGATCGGTCTTCCCACCCACTACGCGACGACCTGTGGTGAGTGTGCTTCAGGTTGCGGTATTACGGTGAAAACATCCTCCGGATTGGCGATTAAAATAGAGGGAAATGCGGAGCATCCGCTCAGCCAAGGGTCGACGTGTGCGACCGGCCAGGCGAGCCTGCAGGGGCTATTTCACCCGGATCGTCGTTCGGCTCCAGGTTTTCGTAATGGGGACCATGTGTCCACCTACGCGTGGGACGACATGTATGAGGTTCTCGCAAAACGCATCGACGGTAAGAAAGTGGCCGTATTCACCAATGGTTCGACGGGGTCTCGCCATTCATTTTACGGTGATGTCCTGAAGAGACTTGGTGGCTCTGAAGCCGATCTCTATACCTATGAATCAAATTCGTTGTACGAGTCCACGACAGAAGCACACCGCATGGTGTTTGGCGTCGAGTCGATGCCGCGTCCCGATATGCGGCTTGCGAAAGTGATTGTGGGGCTTGGTACGGACTTCCTTGATGTGGGGACGTCGCCAGTCTTCTATGCGAAAAATTTCGCGAACTTCCATTCGCTACGCGGCAATGAGCTGGGCAAATTCATTCAGTTCGAAAGCATGATGACTCAGACAGGTGGCAAGGCGGATGAGCGTTACGTGGTGCCGCCATCGAGTGAGATCATTGTTGCGCTCCTATTGATGAAATCATTGATCGATAAGGGCGCGGCTGGACACTCCAAAGACCAGGCCGCTCGCATTGTCAGTGCAAATACCTCCATCTTGACTGGTGGTTATGAGCTTGTTGGTGTCAACAAGGATGTATTTGATCACGTGGCTGAAGAGTTGCTCAAGGCTCCGTCCATGGTGCTTGCTGGTAACAGCGCTTTTGATGATAACGCAACGATGCTGCAAGTGGCGGCCGCACTGATCAACGATATGATTGGTGCTTACGGCAAGACTTTGTTCATTGACCGCGGCTGGATGCGATCACCTGTGAAGACAGGCGATCTCGCGAGATTTATGGCCAATGCGTCAAAGTACGATGCCGTATTCTTTGTTGATACGAACCCCGTTTTCTCGGTGCCTGCAAGTTTTGGATTTGTCGAGATCGTCAAGAAGATCCCTATGGTCATCAGTATGCAATCGAATCCAGTCGAACTGGATGATTATGCACATGTGATCTTGCCGATCAATCATGCCCTCGAAAGTTGGGGTGATGAGCATCCTGTGGCCGGTTTCTGGTCAGCACGTCAACCGGTGATGCGTCCAGTGAAAGACACCCGCCAAGCCGAGGATATTTTCCTCTGGTTGCTCGCGGCACAAAAGAAAAGCCTTCCCTACCAAGATTACCGGGCGTACCTCCACGAGAAGTGGCGGTCACTGATGACGTTGATTGACGTCAAAGGTGTCGATTTTGATACCTTTGCAAAAGCCGTTCTGCGCCGAGGTTTTGCCGGCAGATTGGAAACACGTCCGACGCCGTCAATAAAAGATGTTTCGGCCAGCTTTAAAGTGACGCCCGCAGCGACCGCCAAAGGACTGCGACTGCTGGCGCCGCTTGATCCGCGTCTGGGCGATGGCCGTGGGGCCGACAAACCCATTCTTCAGGAAATTGGCGATGGCATGACCACCATCGCTTGGGATAGCTGGGTCGCAATGAATCCCAATACCGCAGCGAAGATGGGCTTTAAACGCAATGATTTGCTGAACATCGAAACCGCTGCTGGAAGTCTCAAAGTCGCTCTCTATCCCTTGCCGGGTTTGCATGCAGACGCGGTCGTGATAAACCGTGGCAACGGTCACAGCAAGGACTCCGGTGTGGTGCAAGGCGGCGTTGGTGTCGATCCGCTGGTGCTATTTGGCAGTGCGGTTGACCCTGTCATAAAAACTCCGTTGACCGTCGCTGGAGACGTTAAAATCTCCCGTACCGGCGAAATATACATGCTCGCGGCAATGCAAAAGAGTCACGACATCGGTAATCGCACTGGAATCATCAAGAAATACTCGATCGAAGACATTAAGGATCTGAAACGTGAGCGGTCATTGGATGATGTTCCTGATTTATATCCGGCTCTAAAAGCTGACGAGGCCGCGCAATATCGTTGGGGGATGTCGGTAGATCTGACGAAGTGCTCTGGCTGTGGCGCCTGTATGGCCGCTTGTGCCGTTGAAAATAACGTTCCCCAGGTCGGTCGCGAGCAGATCCTGCTTGGTCGTGAGATGCACTGGGTGCGACTTGATCGCTACTTTGCGGGCGATGTTGATAATCCACAAGTCACGTTCCAGCCGATGATGTGTCAGCAGTGCGCGCATGCGCCTTGCGAAGCCGTTTGCCCCGTGATTGCCACGAGTCATGACCCTGAGGGTATCAACGCGATGACCTACAACCGTTGTATTGGTACACGGTACTGTGCCAACGCTTGCCCCTATAAAGTCCGCCGCTTCAACTGGTGGACCCACAAGTGGGGCGTCATGGGTGATCGTCCACAGGACCGCATGCCTCGCGCTCTCAACCCTGAAGTCACTGTGCGTACCCGTGGCGTGATGGAAAAATGTAATTTCTGCGTCCAAAGGGTGCGTCAGGCCAAATATCTTGCCAAGGAGCAAGGTCGTGCTGTGCGGGACGGTGATCTCATGACTGCGTGTGCCCAGGTGTGTCCGAGCGATGCGATCACCTTCGGTAATCTTAAGGATCAGGGAAGCCGCGTGAGCATGGAGCGCCGAGACGCACGATCCTACCTCGCCCTTGGCGGTGATCCCGATAAGAACGAGTTTGGGATCAAAACCCTGCCAAACGTTAGCTATATGGCTGTCGTGGCGCATCGTGAACCGCTTGGAACGGGTGCGGAAGGGCATCATGAATCCTCAAAAGATCATGGCGCCAAACCGGCAGCGGAACATCACGGTTAAGATGTGACGGTTAAGAGTTTACGTTTCAACGGTGCTGAGGATCAGGTTCTTTTACGAACAGTTTTTTTCCTGGAGTGAGAGCGAATGAGTGAGATCAAGTGGGAAAAATCGATATCTGACGTGAATCACGAGATTCTCGTCAACCTGGAGAAGCCGCATAAAATGTTCTATGTGGCACTCGCTGTGGCGGTGACGTGTCTGTTGATTGCGGTCGGAATGGTTGCCTACCATACCTCTGTCGGTCTTGGCGTTTGGCATGGATTTGCGCCGCCAAACTATTGGCTGGTGGATATCACCAATTTCGTTTTCTGGGTTGGTATTGGTCACGCGGGAACGTTGATCTCGGCGATCTTGTTCTTGTTCCGGGCGCAGTGGCGTAACACCGTGAACCGTTCTGCTGAGGCGATGACGATCTTCGCCGTGATCTGTGCGGCGGTTTTCCCCGCCATCCACATGGGCCGGATGTACCTTGGTGCTTATTGGGCTTTACCTTTGCCGAACACAAACAACCTGTGGGTTAATTTTCGTTCGCCCTTGTTTTGGGACGTTTGCGCGATCTCGACCTATTTCACGACATCTTTGCTTTTCTGGTATATCGGGCTTGTTCCCGATTTAGGCTCCATTCGTGACCGTGTCAGCGGCGTTAAGAAAGTTGTTTACGGATTGTTGTCATTTGGCTGGCGTGGAACAGCGCGTCAATGGCACCATTACGAGACCGGCTATGGATTTTTGGCAGCGCTCGCAACTCCGCTCGTATTGTCAGTACACTCGATCGTATCCTGGGACTTTGCGATGTCCATTCAGCCGGGATGGCATACCACCATCTTCCCGCCATACTTCGTTGCTGGTGCGATTTTGTCTGGCTGCGCCATGGTTTATACTTTGCTGCTGCCCGTGCGCTGGATGTTCAATCTTGAGAAGTTCATTCGTGACGACCATCTTGAAGCGTGTATCAAGTTGACACTGCTGACATCGACCATCGTATTCTACGCTTATGCGGTTGAGTTCTTTGTTGCCTGGTACTCCGGAAATCCCTACGAATGGGCGATCTTCGCAAAACGCGCCGCCGGTCCCTATGCCTTCTACTTTTGGACGATGGTTTTCTGTAACTGTATTTTCCCGCTTGTTTGGTGGTCCAAACGCATGCGTTACAACAAAACCGTGTGTTTTGTTGTGTGTGTTCTGATTAACGTTGGTATGTGGTTTGAGCGCTATAACATCATTATCTCGTCATTGATCGAGGACTTCTTGCCCGGATCATGGGGTCACGCCGAACCAGGTCTTTGGGAGATCGGTTTGACGATCGGAAGCTTTGGACTGTTTAACACTTTCTTCCTGTTGTTCTGTAAGTATTTCCCGATCGTATCGTTGTCTGAGATCAAACTCATCATGCCGAAGCCGATGAGCGGCCACGGCAAGGGAGGTCATTAATCATGAGTCAATCAAAAGGAATTTTGGCACTCTTCAAACATCTTGATACGACCTGTCAGGCCATCGAAAAGGTCAAAGGACGCCATGATTTCAAGGATCATGAAATCTTCTCGCCGACCTCTTACCATGAGATCGAGCATGCTTGTGCTTATGCTCCCAGCCCAGTGCGCTGGTTCACGTTTGTCGGCGCGATGACGGGGACTCTCACAGGATTTGCTCTTGCTCTCTTGTGTGATTGGGACTGGCCCGTAGTTGTCGGTGGTAAAACACCAGGCATTTATTCCTTGCCAGCCTATGTGGTCCTTGGATTTGAATTTACGATTCTCTTCGGTGCCATTGCGACTGTGGCGGGAATCTTGGTCATGTGCAGGATTCCAAATCCGAAAGTGACCATTCTCGACAATCGTCTGACCGATGACATGTTTGGTATTTGGGTTCCTGATGCGGCGGTTGATGGTCCACAGGCGAAGCTTCTCAAAGAAGCTGGTGCCGTGGAAATCAAAGCAACCCCTTGAACCTCTGAGATAAGACAAGGAGACCCTAGAGACATGAAATCCAAATTGATAACAAAGATATCGTTCGCGACCGCGTCGCTGGTGCTTTTGGGGCTGGTTGCAGCATCTTGCACCAAGTCGGGGAACCCAGTGGAGCATACTGGCGTCACCGGCGCCATTGCGAAATTGCTGGGCGGCGATGCCAGTCAACCAAAAGTGCAGTACGTCCCAGATATGGCTGATGCACCGACGATGAAGCCTCAGGAAAACTATGTTGAGCCACCAGAGGGGTCTGTGGCGACTAACGCCGTGCTGTATCCAAAGACCGTAGAAGAGGCTGAGAAGACCCTCAAAAATCCGTTGCCAAACGATCCGCAAATCGTCGCTCTGGGTGAAAAGACGTACAATACATTCTGTACTCCGTGTCACGGCGCAGCAGCGAAAGGTGATGGCTCCATTACCGACGTTTATCCGATGCCGCCGGATCTGACGACGGAAGCTTACCAAAAACGCGAAGATGGATTCTTTTTCTACCGTATTACGTTCGGGGCTAATATTATGCCGGGCTACGGCCACGCGACAATGCCCCATGAACGTTGGGCCACTGTTCATTACCTTCGTAAACTCCAGGGGGTCTCGAAATGAGTCACAATATCCAACATGATCTCTATGAGCAGCGCCAAAGTTTTTATCTTAATGCTACGGCACAGACCCGCGGCGCCGTTGCTTTGCTTGTCCTGATCGGTCTTATAACTTTGGGCCTGGGGCTTGCTCAGGGACTTCAGACCCGGGTGTGGGGTGCTTTGCTGTTCAACACATTCTTCTTTTTTGCGTTGGCTCTTGGTGGATCAGCCTTTGCAGCCATGCAGGACGTGATTGGTGCGAAGTGGGGACGTCCCATCATGCGCCTGCACGAATCATTCACCAGCTTTGTTCCAGTGGCAGCTGTGATTTTCTTGCTCATGCTGGCAGCAATCAAATTTGATGTCGCAGGAGCTGGTAATCTCTACTCATGGATTTCGAACCCCGATTCGATCCATCATTTTGCCGGCAAGAGAATCTGGCTTGTGGAGAATTTTTGGCTGGTGCGCGACGTGATTGCCATTGTCATTCTCGTCGGTCTTGTCACCTGGCAAATTGGTATGAAAACGGCACGCGACCGCTTGTTTGTGTCCGGAAATAAGGCCGAGGCTGAAAAACTTGGAATTCAGGTCCGTGACAAGTTGCGTTATTGGAGTGCGCCGATTCTTGTTTGTTACTCTCTTTGCTTCACACTGTTGGCATTTGATTTTTTGATGGCGTTAGCCCCAACCTGGTTCTCGACTCTTTGGGGAGGGTGGCTTTTTGCGGTGATGATGCAGACATTAATGGCGACTTTGATGTTGACCATGTGGTCCCTTAAAGGGACGGCTATTGGCCAATACATTCAGCGCCAGCAGTTTCATGATATCGGAAAACTCATGCATGGGTTTACGATTTTCTTTGCTTACCTCACCTATGCTCATGTGCTGACGTACTGGTATGGCAACATGCCTGAAGAGACAGAGTACTTTATCCATCGACTTCATGCGCCCTGGAAGTACATTGTATTTATTGCGCCTCTGCTCAGTTTCGTGATTCCTCTGTACTCCCTGATCCCGAAAGCCAGCAAATGGACAAAAATGGTCGCTTGCCCGCTTGCCGTGGGAATTCTTGTGGCTCAATGGTTCACGTACCTTTTGGTCGTCATGCCAGAGGTGGTCAAGGCCGAAAATTTTGGGATGCCGCACATTGAGCTGGGGATTTTCTTCGGAGTCTTCGGCCTGTTCCTCGGAAGTGTCTTTGCATTTGGTCGTCGTAACCCCATGGTGGCGGTGGCTGATCCGCTGCTCCATGCATCGTTGTCCGAGGGGCATCACTGAACTGAAAAACGCCGGTCTTTGGCGTCTTATTCTTAGCCTATCAGCGGTCCGTGGATCCACATCCATACGATCGCTGCAGCCATCAGATTGAGAATCCAGCGTCCCATTTGTCCCTCCCGTAAAATCCATGGTGTCGGCCGAAGCGAGATGGCCACGGCTTGGGGTGGCAACGTCCTCGTTTCCCATGAGGTATTCGGGTGCTTTTCGCTAAACCTTTGGCGGAATCTTAAAAAAACTCAAATAGATTAAAAAAACACAAAAAATTCAGTATCTTAGACCTCATTTCGAGGCGTCGTCCATCGCCTCAAGATGCTGATTGTGGGACAATAAAGAGGTCTTTGACCCCTATTGCAAATATTTCAAAAGGAGGCACATCATGCGTGGTGCCATGGAAAGCGTGACTCGAATGGCTCTCCAAGAGATGATCGTGGCTCATTCAAATGAGTCAAGATTTGGATACGTTCTGAGTCCCGAGGGGATGCGAGAGCTCATCGATACCCTTTATGAGTTTTTTGAGACCAGTCGCAGTCTCAAGGCGGCTGGCGATCGGTTTATCCAGCAGGGTCTTGAAGCCCCGGGGGCGCGAGCGTCACAGGGACGTTTTGGCCGTTGATCTAAAGGATGATTGATCTATGAATAACGAACCTGTTCCTGTTGAGGTTTTCGTTCAGCAGGTGATGGCGACCAAAGCGGCCCTTGCCATCACTGATCAATGGCCTATCAAGGCCGAAATGGTGGTTCAAATCGTCATTAAGCATTTGAATGACATCGGGATTTTTCATGTGGCTCCGGGCGGCCAAGATTACACGATACGGCAAGAAATTTTGTTTTTTCTGCGCAATTCGTCGAGCATTATGGAGTTGATCGAAAAGGCAAAACGCGCCGCCGCTGCGGCCGCACAGCGCGGTCGCGCTCAGCAGGACCAGTGAATCATCTTCATATGTAATTATCCTGTGATCTTCCGGATAAATTTAGTTACCATACGGGTAAATTTATTCGGATGATTTGGAGACAGCAATCAGACCTAAAAGTAAGTCATTTAAACAGCAGCCCAGCACTCGTGAGCAAAAGGTTGACGTTGCCCCCCTGAACCTCAAATCCGCTATCATTGTTGGTGTTTTACTACCGAACGAGGATCCAAAACTGCTTGCGGATGACTTGGCGGAGCTTGAGGCGTTACTCACAACATTAGGTATTGTCACCGTCGGACAAATTGTTCAAAAACGGACGAAGCTGACACCAAGCTGCCTCATCGGCACTGGTAAAGTCGAAGATATTCGTGATCTTGCACGGGAGAGGGGAGCTGGCTATCTGGTGGTGGATCGTGCTCTGTCACCGCCCCAGGTGCGTAACCTTGAAGAAATGACCAAATGCAAGATCATGGATCGTAGCGCGGTCATTCTCGAAATTTTTTCCCAAAACGCCAAGACCAATGCGGCCAAGACCCAAGTGGAAATCGCTCGTCTTGAGATGATGTTGCCCCGTATGGTTGGACAGTGGACTCACTTACATCGGCACGGCGGTGGCGGGGCTGTTGGGCGCAGTGAAGGGGAAAAACAAATTGAGCTTGACCGTCGTCGTGCCCGGGACCGTATTGCCCGACTCAAGGAACAGTTGCACCAGATTTCGCGAGAGCGTGAGACGCAGCGTAAAGCCCGTCGCAATGAAATCAAGGTCGCACTTGTCGGGTATACCAATAGCGGTAAAACCACGATTATGAATGCGCTGACCAACGGCGAATTCCTGGCGAAGGACGCCCTGTTTGCGACCCTTGATTCAAACGTGCGGACACTTGATCCTAATGCAAGGCCAAAGATGCTGCTGAGCGATACGGTCGGATTCATCCGCAATCTGCCCCATACATTGATCGAATCATTTAAATCGACATTAGATGAGGTGCTAGAGGCGGATCTGTTGCTTGTGGTGGTTGATATTTCCCACGATAACTATAAATCCCAACTTGAAACCACCCGCGCCGTGCTGGGCGAAATCGGGGCGTCACATATTCCAGTCGTGCATGTATTCAATAAAATTGACAGGGTGGATGATCCCTTTTTGGGGAGGATTCTCAAGCAAGCTTATCCCGGAAGCATTACAATATCGGCTTATAAGCCGGAGGACATTCAAAGGTTGCGAGAACATGTCTATCAATTTTTTGCGGCGAATTTCATTCGCTGCAAGCTGGCGATCCCTGCTTCAGACAAAGACGGTGTATCGCTTGTTTACAGAAATTGCATGATTCTTAACGTCGATTATGCGCGTCAAGATCTTGCGGTGTTTGATGTTCGGGTCACAAAAGAATTTTACCCGAAACTTGCCCCCTACCGACTAGAAACAGATGAGGAATAGTCAGCCTCAATGCGCTAGCGACTGGCTTTATGGCGATGCAAGATGTGGCGTCGATCTCTTTAAAGCTCTCCAGAACTGATGCGACCTGCCATGTCCGTCCAAATGGCATCGGAATTGTCTAGCTCGTAGTGATCAAGATCATAAAGTGGGTTTTCGTCGGCCTGCGGAATGATGGATGAATGCAGATAAAATGTCTTCTTTTGCCACGGGTTCACCCAAATTTTAGTCATATCATTGATATGCTGCCGGCCGGAGGCCAGAATATCCTTTGGGGCACTCATGCAGTACTCGGGATTGTTGAAGAAACAAAGTTTTTTACTGATTGGGTCAATGGAGTAGAGGCTTTTGATGCGGTCGGCTGGGCCTTCGTAGGTTTCGACTAGCTTCATCGCAAGCCAGCCGCCATAAGAATGGCCGACAATAAAGACATCCGAATACTGCTCCATGGTGTGGTGCAGTGTCGCGATATACTGATCATCGGTCGGCGAGCTAATGGTATTGGGGGCTGCCGATGAGCTCACGATCAACTTTGATTCTGTTGTGAAGCAACTGGCCAGCGTGAGCGGCTCTGTACCCATTTTCTGGTGGATGGTCTGAGCCAGTTCCTCGACTTTGCGAAATAATCGCCCGCCCATGGGGCCATGCATACCGTTGTGAAAGTTTTGGTCGGTCCTGCAGGTTGAAAAACCGGCCATGGCAATGATTAGAGGTTGTTTTGAGGTTTGTGAGCCTTCAAGAGTGCTCTGGTTAGGTTTCTGGCCGCAGGAAACGAAAAGAAACGAGAGCAAGACAGTGGCAATGGTTCTCATGATTCAAGATCCTCCGTGTCATTGATGATCTGCGTTACTTCGCCTTTACGAGAAAGGGTTTTTCTGCGTCCTTGACGCGGCTGATGACCTCGCGCACGGCGTGAGCCATAATCTCCACCTCCCAAGTGTCGCCTTTGAGATTGCCCTCCAGCGATCCGAGCCACTCAAGAGTGTCTTTAAAGAATTTTCGACCGTCGTCAGTCATGGAATGGTGGAATTCATGGATCAAACGCTCCACCCATTTGGCCGTTGGTTTGCCGATGAGATTGACGAGATGATTGAGGCGCTGGGTTGCTTCCTGCTCTTGCCAGCCTCCGGAAATGCGAAATGGGAACCAATCGATGTCTTTTTTGTGCAACCAGAGACGGGCATTTTCGCCGATATCCACGACTTTAAAGTCCTTCGGCTCAGCACCGTGAAATCCGTCTGGTCGTTTCCATACGACAAACATGGCTGCGTCTCCATAATTTTGGCAAGATCTCCAAATATTATGGTGATTTGGATTTTTTTTGCAATGAAATTGAGGCCAAGAAGCCTATTTTCATTGGCGTATGACGCTCAGATGTTGTCCCAGCTGAATTTTTCCTGTTCAAATGCATAGTCGGCAACTGATTTAATCAGTTCGTCATTGTTGTGATCAATCTGGTCAAAATTCGCCTGAATGCGACGTGAGGCATCTTGGGCAAAGACCTCCAGGATTTCCAGTTCCTGAGAGGATTTTGCGACACCATTTTCCTCGAGCGACAACGAGACGCGGCTAATGACGCAGGCCAGGACATATAGATCAATCATGATGTCGGCAAGGCGTCTGGTCGCAAATTGTTTGTTCATGATGTTTTTGCCATGCTTGCGCAAGATCCGGTCTGCAGCTTCGGCCAGGCGTCTGGTTAGATTCTCAAACAGACGAGCGTGTTCAGCGATCGCCGGATGGGTTTTGGTCATTTCAAACTGACCGATGCCGGTGGCCTGACGGACTCGACGTTTGGCGTAGTCACTGAGAACGCCAAATCCTTTGATCGGATCATGGAGCGCGTTACCCAATGCACTGGCAACCTCTTTCAGGTTGGTGCCGACATCGTTCATGGCAGTCAGAGCCACAAAGAGCCTTAAAATTTCGTTTGTACCCTCAAAGATCCGATTAATCCTCGCATTGCGCATAATGCGCTCATACGGGAATTCACGCATAAATCCATTCCCACCAGCAATCTGTAACGCTTCGTCAACCGTGTCCCAGAGAGCCTCTGTAGCGAAAATCTTGGAAATCGCCGCTTCAACCGCGTAGTCTTTGTGCCCACGATCGACCATTCCCGCAACCATGTTCACCACGGATTCGGCCGCATAGGTATTAACGACCATTTTGCCGACCTTTTGTTTAATCAGTCCGAAGTTGGCGATGGGTTGCTCAAATTGCTTGCGCTGCTTTGCCTGTTTTGTCGCTTGTTCAATCAGAAATTTCATAGCACCAACGCAGCCGCCGCCAAGACCTGTGCGGCCGCTGTTAAGGATGTTCATGGCAACCTTGAAGCCGCCACCGACCTCGCCGAGGACATTTTCTTTGGGGACTTTGACATTCACGAAGCTGATGGTGGTTGTGCTGCTGGCGCGAATACCCATCTTATCCTCGTGCGGTCCGCTTGAAACGCCGGGCATGTCCTTCGTGATAATGAAGGCGGTGATTTTGGCTTTGCCACCGGCCTCTTTACTCTCTGTTCGCGCAAACACAGTGAAGAAATCGGCGATGCCACCATTGGTGATCCAAATTTTCTCGCCGTTCAGGATCCAATGGTCCGATTCCTCGACAGCTTTAGTCTTCAAACTAGCGGCGTCTGATCCGGCATTTGCTTCAGTGAGACAGAATGCGGCAATCATCTCGCCGGTGGCCAATTTGGGCAAATATTTCTTTTTTTGAGTGTCGTTGCCAAAAAGTATGAGGCCTCGCATGCCGATGGAACTATGCGCTCCTGCCGTCAATACCACGCTACCATCATAACGTGTGAGTTCCTGGAGAACTCTGGAGTAACCCGTAGCGGACAGACCCATACCGCCGAATTCTTCTGGGACAATCAAACTGAAGAGACCAAATTCTCGCATCTCTTGGATGAATTCTTTGGGCAGTTCGGCCTCGTGATCCCACTTCCGGAATTCCTTGTCGCGGTTTCCAAGCCATTGGT
>JBILMN010000056.1:0-17337 GCA_044375465.1 Oligoflexales bacterium
CCTTAGTTTCGGCGTAGATTATACTTATGACGATCCGCGGCGGGTGATTAAATTTTCTGTTATGCCTCCCGAAGATTCAAAAATTAGTGTGAACTACATGGAAAATAAAAAGCTTAACACTCACTTTGCAGTGGATCTTTCTGGTGTTCGCCCAGACACATTGCGTGTGTCGGTGAATGGGGTGCTGCAGGATGCGGCCGTGTTTGCGTATGATCAGAATGGTATCGATTTTTCGATTCCACCCGTAGATGGTGCCATCATTTCAACACTATGGAAAACTGATGGGCAAAAAAATCTATCCTATCCAGCCTCTATTTCTGACCCTAGACGACCCGTAGCATGGGTCGCTAAGGACACCACAGCGGGCATCGATGTGCCCGCTCAATGGGACGGCAAGATCATAAAATTTACTGCGGACAACGTCATTGATGGCCGAGTGATCACAGTCACGGTTGATTTTGGTGAAAAATCGGCTGTGCGTATCGTCGATTTGCCAGACGAGCGAATTGATAGTGACCTGATGATTTTTGCAGACAATCAGCCAGGTATTTGCGAGGAGACGCTGAAATCCGCACAGAGCGATGTAAATGAACTTCCTCTGCCTGCCCCGCAAAATGGCGAGAAAATGGACCTTGATGACCGGCCTGACGATCCTGGCCCATCACCAGGCGGGGATTCCGGTAAAATAGAGGATAAGAAACCGGACGACTGGAAGAAGCGCTACAAAGGCAAGCAGGTGGTCTTACAATGTAAGGCAGGCGTAGACTATCAAAGCCTCATTGTGAAGTACAAGCACGAGGTGTCAAGGACCACTGAGTTTTCGGTGCCTCTGCCAAAGCATCTTGATGCAATGGATAAGAACATCGCTTGGAAAGTTTACATCGATGGTCGGCCTACAAAAGATTTCAGGCGCGACGGCGCGACGGTTCACATCGATAGTGATCTTTTACCCCCAGCAACGAGGGTCGACATTGAGGTCAAGGTCTTTGAACCTGTTGTCAACTAACTCATTCACTGAGTGGGTCCAAAATTGTGCCCCGGCAAGCCGAAGCCGGGGTTTATCTTTTTGTTGCTTATGTTATAACAAGCGCATTCTCATCTGGATGAGCATTAGAATCGGGGATGACTTTGAACTGGAAATCGGCGGCTATCAGGAACTTATTAAAATTTGGTATTGTCGCGGCACTACTTGGATGGATGATTTCATCAGGAAAGCTATCTTTCAGTCAACTGATGCTGGTTTTGCGTCGTCCCGATGCGGTGCTTGCCAGTGTTGTCGTGTGGGTGATGGGGCCGGTATTACTTGGGACGGCGCGCTGGTGGCTTTTGATGCGTGGGGCTGGAATCTCTTGTGATTATGTTCGTGCATTGAAGCTTCAGATGATTGGCTTTTTTTTTAATACTGCCATGCCGGGTGCGGTTGGTGGTGACATTGTTAAAGCCATTTACATTGTGCGAGATCAGCAAGGCGCTTCCAGAAAAACTCCCGCCATGCTCAGTGTTATCTTGGACCGCATTGTAGGCTTGATTGGTTTATTTGCCATGGGTGTTGTGGCTGCCTTAATGTATTTGAAACAGTTAAGTGGCAATCCGATGACCGCCGACTTGATCCGAGGATTATCGTTCGTGGTTGTTTGTAGCGTGGTGTTTTTAGGCGTAGTCTTTGTTCCCTATAAGAATGACCGGGACCCAGTCGCGAGACTACTGAAATTAAAATTGCCGTTCTTTGGCGTCCTCTCGGGAGTCTACAGCGCTCTTCGGAACTATCGTGATAAGCCTGGTGTGGTGTTCGCAGCGATCGGGATTTCCATCGTTGTCCAGATGATTTTTCTTTGGTTTATGGGTTTTATTGGTCGCATCATGTACGGACCCGCACTATTTGACGCCGCTCTTTTGGCGCCAATTTTCCCATTCGGTATTTTGGTTACTGCCATTCCATTGGCGCCTGGTGGATTTGGAGTTGGGCATGCTGCATTTGATAAATTATTCTCGCTGGTTGGTCTACCTGGTGGCGCCAATGTTTTTAATGTTTATGCCTTGAGCCAACTAATCCTGAATTTACTTGGAATTTTGCCCTACTTATCCATGAAATCTAAAATTCAGGTTGAGACCGTCAGTAAAGGGGCTTTCGCAACCGACCGATGACCCCCCGAAGTGAGGCGCAGGGAGTTAGGGGGCGCGGTCTTGGGTACCACCATCGACAAAGTGATTGTCATTGACGAGAGTGACGCAAACGTCCTCTTTTGGGAGATGATGCTGCCTGATTTAAAGCTCCAGGTATTTAAGGCGCGTGCAGGAGCTGAAGCGCTTGAATTAATTGAAAAAGAATCCATACCGCTGGCGATTGTGGCATGGGAATTGACCTCAATGCCCGGAACTATTTTGATTCAAAAGGCACGAGAGTCCAGAAAACGCCGGCGGATGCCATTTTTGATTTATTCAAAGCGCATGACGGATGAGGATGTGGCTCTTGCCAAGGAGCTTGGCAGCGATAGCATTATTAGCCTGCCGTTTGACAAAGAAAAGGTCAGAGAGCTGCTGAAAAAAATCATTGCCGATGAGGCAAATCCCAACCCCATTGAGGTCAAACTGCGTAAGATGGAGGAGTGCCTTTCAGAGGGAAAGCCGACAGAAGTCTTGAAAATGATTGGTCCTGATGTCAGTAAAAAAGGACCGCATCTTCCCCGCTACAAAACCATCGTTGCTGAGACGTTTCTTCAGATTGGTAATCTTGAAAAATCCTTCAAAGCCGTGCGTGAGGCTCTCGATCTTGATGAAAATTACAAACCCGCCCATTATCTCCTTGGGCGACTCTATACAGCATCGGGCAAGCACGATGAGGCTATTGAGGTGCTGAAAAATTTGTCGAGTAAAAGCCCAAAAAATATCCAGGCATTGCTTCAATTGGGTTCAGCTTACATCAGCGCCGACAAGATTGAAGAGGCCAAAAAAACAGTGGAACAGGTGACCGCGATGGATAAAGACAACAAAGCGGTCAATGACAACAAAGGAAAGATCGCGTTGAAAGAAGGAAATCTATCCCTTGCAGCGCAACTTCTCAGCGAAACACAAAATGGTGACGAAATTGCACGATTCTATAACAGTCTTGGCATCTCAATGGTGGCAAAAGGCGAATATGATAAGGGAATAGACACCTACCATAGTGCCCTGAAAATTCTTTCCAGTAAAACAAAAGTCCACCTTCTGTACTTTAATCTCGCGCTAGCATATCGCAAAAAAGGCGATAAAAGTAATGAGGTCGGATATTTTTGCGAAAGTTACACCGCCGAACCTTCATTTGAAAAAGCATACGCAAGTATTGCACGCGCCCTCCAAGAGGCAAAAGCGAAAGGTGTGGCAGTTAACGGTCAACAACTTAAAATTGCGGCAGAGCGTCGTGCAGCGTTTTTGATTGAAAATCCAGGTGTGGCTGAGAAAATCAAAGAGAAAATGGAAAAAGCCAGAAAGGCCGGATAGGCCCTCGGTCTTATAACGTCAGTCAATGGTGGTGCCATTTATGCCAACCCTATCCAGGCCCGGAGCTGTTTTAAATTATGAGATTTCAGGGCCCATGACAGGCCAAGTCATCACACTTGTCAACGGCCATACCCGATCGAGCTCAGACTTTCGTATGATGGCAAGAGTGTTGCTAGATGCGGGCTTCTCGTCGCTTCTTGTTGATAATCGCGGTGCTGGAAAGACCGCTGTTTCAGCGTCGTTTTCTATCATGGACATGTGTGAGGACATTGTCGCTTTGTGGGATGCTCTGGGGGTCTCTAGATCAAGTTTACTTGGCATATCGATGGGCGGATTTATTTCTCTTGGCATCGCGATAAATTGGCCCATGAGAGTTGACCGTTTGCTGCTGGTATCAACGGCTCCTGAGGATCGATTTATCAACCCTACAGGTGGTGGCTGGATCCTTGAGGGGGCCGAACTTGAACGTAAAATGCAGACATACTTTGCCCCTGGATTTGTCCAGCGAAATCCGGTTCTATTTAAAACAATGGTTGCGCAGATAAGGCAAGCCATCTCAACGGGTGACTTTACCAAGAGATCAGAAATGCAGAGAAATGCTCTGAAAGGGTCAGCTTGGACGTCACAGTTGAAGGATATCAGTGCCCAGACATTGATCATTCACGGCGCGAGGGATCTGGTTATCGACGCCAGTGCTGCGCACCTTTTGAATGAACAAATCTCAAATTCGAAATTATCAATCATTGAAGACGCCGGCCATCTGCTTTTAGCGGAAGCTCCCAAAGTTTTGTATGAATCTGTCGTTAAGTTCTTGTCAGAAGGTGCATAGGTGTTAGTTATAAAGTTTCCGCAACCAAACGAACCTGCTGTTCCGGGATGCCAAGGTCTCGGGCGATTTTATCTGGAGCGACGCCCTTGGTGAGTAAAGCTCTCATATCTGCCATCCGTTTTGCCTCGATTTCGTCAACGACATCTTCCCACGAACCGCTAGATTTCAGGATTTTAGCGATATTTTCTGCACGCGATACGACGCGGGATAAAATTTCACGCTCTTTCTGGGCTTCTTTGGCCAGCCGAACGAGGTAATGCTGCTTTTCATTCAGAGATTTCATGGGGCCATCAAGACGCTGGGACACGTTGTCGATGATGGACTCGACCTCGCGGGTGATCTCAGAGACGCCTTGCCGAACCTCTTGTTCCGCCTCCGTTGCCAGGACTTGCATCTGATCTTTTAGTTGACGGGCCTGCTGTTGGGCGGACGCAAGCTCAGAACGGATTTGATTGCGTAGGTCGTTTAGCATGCCCCGCTCTTCGGTCAGCTCCCGAATCACTTCGGCGCTCGCCAATTGCTTGTTTTTAAGGCGCACCATAGCAATGATCAGTACCATGTCGGTGACAAACAGAAGACCTAGCATCGCTATTAGCATCATTCACCCCTCTTGAAGGAAGCTCTTGAGAACCAATTCGTCGGTTTCATCGATACTGACTGTTTGAACAGTGACAATTTTCTTTTTTCCTCGTCGCCCTACGTCTTCAATATTGACTACCTTGGCAAGAATCGGAAACCGCGCAGGCTGGTCAATCCTGCGGTACTGAACAAAACGTAGTTTGCGCTGCCAGTAATCTGGGATGTCAAGGTGGATACGCAGCAATGTACCAGGCTGATACGCAATAGTCGTGTGGAACTCAATGCCATGGGGGCTGATATGAAGGCTTTGTGTCGCCTCGAAACTGTCTTCATCTGCGGTTAAACTGTAAGCCCCGTACCTGATGGAGACTTTTCTAGTGCTACGTGGATATTTCTTGATCAAGCTTGCGTCAAATTTATTGTTTGGAGCTGGCGCAGCGTTAGCACCATTGGTGGCCCCTACTGTGTTGCTTGATTGGTTGGTGGTGCTTTGTTCAGGGTTGCTGTTACTGTTTGTCATGTGATCTCTCGTGTGTGATTTGATTAACTGGCTTTTTTGTTGGCGAAGACTTTCGCCAGCTTTTCCTGCAGTGTTGCTCCCGTGAAGGGCTTTACAATGTAATTGCTCACGCCACTTTTAACGGCCTCGATGATATTTTCCTTTTCGGCCTCTGCGGTCACCATCAGAAACGGTAAATGTTTGAATCGGGCATCAGCTCGGACAGCTTTTAGAAATTCCAGACCCGTCATATTTGGCATGTTCCAGTCGCTCACAATAAACTCGATATCTGGCATGGTTTCGAGCAATTTGAAGCCCTGCTGGCCGTCCTCTGCTTCAACAAAGTTTGTGTAGCCGTTCTGGCGCATTAAGGTTTTGACGATGCGCCGCATCGTCGGAAAATCATCGACAACTAAAATCTTCATGTCGGGGCGGCCAAGTGCCATGGTATTTCTCCTGTATCAAAATTCGACGATTTGCCAGTTTCTCATGTGAATTAATCAGATAATATCGATCGGTGTCGCTTCAACTTCTCGATGGCTTGTGTATGAAGCTGACTGACACGTGATTCTGTCACCTCGAGGATTCGCCCGATTTCTTTCAGGTTTAGATCTTCGAAATAATAGAGCTGCAAAACTAGTTTTTGCTTCTCGGGCAACTCGTCAATATGGCGCCGCAAAATATCGCGGGCCGAAGCGTTTCTAAGTTGCGTAAATGGATTTTTGGAGTTTGGATTTTCAAGTGAATCGAGAAGACTGCGACGCTCGGTATTGCCGTTAGTTCCGCCGAAGTCGTCGATTGAAAGAAGCTGGACACCCTTAACCTTCGCGTTCATGTCGAAAAACTCTTCAATCGCCATCCCGAGGGCTTGGCTCAGCTCGTCGTCTGTAGGCTTTCGACCGAATTTCTGCTCCAAGTCCTGCGACATGCGGTCAAGTTTCTTGGCCTTATCCCTGACTGATCGAGGGACCCAGTCCTGACTTCTAAGTTCATCCAAAATAGCCCCTCGGATGCGAAATTCAGCATACGTTTTGAACTTGTTGTCCCGACTAGGGTCATACTTGTCGATGGCGTCCATCAATCCAATGACACCGCTGCTAATCAGATCTTCAATATCAATATTACTTGGCAGACGAGAAGCGATTCTCTGCGCTACGAATCGGATTAGGGGCGAGTAGTCCATAATCAATTGGTCCCGCAATTTGCCATCTACGGCTGAGTTTTCCTGCTTATATTTCTTAACCAGTGATTTCATTCCGGCCATCCCCAAAAAAGATTCTCAATTAGTTTACCGCATGAAAGCCCAAAACTGTTACAGGTCAAGATTTTGACGTTTCTCGATCGGCCTTGCCAAAGCACCCCATACTGGAGCCAACCCATCGGATTTTTTTTCAAAACAACGGGAATTTAGGAGTTCTGAAATCTTGCACCACGCCGCGCTCCAGCCTTGTCCGCACAAGGTAGATAAAGCGCCAGCAGAGGCAACACTTCGCGACAGCACGGCCCTTACAATGCTTTGGTCGGTCACCACCGTACCGGCATGATGCACAACGCTTCCACAAAACTGCTTGGACACATCGGCAAGGCGATTTGCGACTCTGCGCCCCTCATTGTCATTGACTGCTTGGTTGATGATCACGGCGCATTCGTGTCTATCGTATTCCTCGCCCATGAGTTTCACCACAGCGTAGGCGTCTGTCAATGCGTGGGGTTCTGGTGTTGTCACAACAACAAAAAAATCGCTTACAGAATTCAATGACAAAACTGACTCTGAAATTCCAGCTCCGGTGTCGATAAAAACATAATCGTATGTATCCGGTAGCTTTGAGAGTTCGTGAACGAGGAAACTTCGTACAAGGGGCGTCATATTGGCTAGCTGAGTGATTCCAGAGCCTGAGGAAATAATATCAATACCAGCAGTCGTGTGGCTGATGATATTGGCGATTGGCTGTGACCCATCTAGCACGTCCGCCAGTGTCCCACGGGGTTCTATGCCCATGACGACATCAACATTTGAGAGTCCTAAATCGCCGTCAACAATGAGCACTCTAGCCCCCGCTTTTCGCGCGGCAAGAGCCATATTGATGGTGGTCATCGTTTTTCCAACGCCACCTTTGCCGCTTGTAATAGCGATGATTCTTCCCATAGTGATCCCCTTTGTTCAGAACAATAAACGCCATTACGCCTGTGTGTTTAATATTTGCTCGACAAGAGCATCTCTTCCGGCGCGCATGGGTTGGTCGGAAGGTGCTTGAGACATGGTGATCCAACTCAGTGGAAGAGACCACTTACACGACGCATTGAAAACGTCGCCCCAGGCTGGAATTTCATCAAGCTTTGTGAATGCCACGCTTGCGATGCCGACGGCGCTAAAGTGGCGGATCGCGCGATTTTGCAATTCGGTCTTTTCTGTGGCGCTGAGTGCCAGATGAAACTCGAGGGAGAGGCCTTGATTCTTAATCAGCTCGAGATCGACAAGGCTCTGTGTGTCGACAGGATTGCGGCCCGCAGTATCCACAAGCAAGAGGTCTGTTCCTCGCAATTTTAGGACAGTGGGCTTAAGGTCTTCTGCCCGGGAAATGGCAAAATGATCGATGCCAAGGATTTTACTGTAAACTCTCGTTTGCTCGCTTGCCCCGAGTTTTTCCGGGTCCCAACTCAGAATCGCCACCTTGTGCTTGTCTTTTTTTGCGACTGCAGTAGCGATTTTAGAAACCAAGGTACTTTTGCCGCATCCAGGGGTACCAAGGATCACATGGACATTGGTGATTCCGGCCGTGTTTGTCCATTTTGGGGCAATTTTGACTCGTTTCATTAACCATCTTGTTGCGTTTTCAAGATAGTACTGCTCAATGCTGTCACCTGCGATCCGGTTGATTTCCGAAGGAGATGGCAGAGTCTGTAAATGACGGCGCAATTCGGCAATAACCCCCCTATCTACCCCCGCAGATGCCAGCGCGCGGTCGATGGCAAAAATATGTGGTGGGACGTTTTCGCCAACGGAAACTTCGCGAAGCAACTCTGTCATCATATTTTTAACGTCGTAAATAGCGCCCTCTATTAGCCGGGCCTGGCGCGCCGTTGCCATGTTCTCTTGGAGATTCGCGATTTTATGCGTGATCTCTCCATCGACATATGCATTTTGTGTTGCGTTGTTTGATAGTTTCGCTTCCGCGCCAGATTTCGACGTGACGGCGCTCGCAGCCGTAACTTCATAAAGTTTTGGCAGACCTTCTCCAGAGGGCGGAATCTCTTTCGTGGAAAGAATTACGGCGTTCACACCAAGCTCTCTTTTTACAGCTGAAACGGCGTCCCGCATTGTAGTGGCTTCGAATTTTCTGACCTGCATAGCTGCCCCCAATTGTTTTCTTATAACGACACAACTCCGACCTTGTTGGTCTGAACCTCCGAAGGAATTTCGTCAAAAGCGACGACAACCACGCCTGGTACGAAGCGATTTATCAACTTGCGCAGGTCCCAACGAATTCGTGATCCACACACGAGGACTGGCATCGTGCCCAGAGTGTCAAAATGTCGCATCGTTTCAGCAACTTTATTCAGTAATCGCTCCACGTATTTTGTATCAATATTGAAGTAAGTTGTTCCGTCTTCTGCTGACTGCAGGGCACCAACGAGCACGTCCTCAACAGCGCGGTCGAGGGTGGCAATATGAAGTGTCGTGTCATTTGCCAAATACTTTTTAATTATACCACGACCGAGAGATTTCCGGACGTAGCGCGTCAGAATGTCAGGGTGAGTCACTTTTTTACAATGGTCGGCAAGGGTCTCAAAAATACTATGAATATCGCGAATACTTACGGATTCAGCCAAAAGATTTTGAAGAACCTTGACAACATCTCCAAGTGACAGCCGGTCCGCACCGACCACTTCTTCAACGACCTTTGGTGCGTCCGCCTTAAGATTATCAATCAGCTTTTGAGCCTCCTGTCTCCCCAGTAGATTATGGGCATTCTCGCCGATTAATTTGGTCAGGTGTGTCACAATGACAGTTGGGCAGTTGACGACAGTGTAACCTCGGAATGTGGCCTCATCCTTTTGCGATGGCTTCACCCATAAGGCATCAAGGCCGTATGCGGGCTCCTTGGTTTTGATTCCCTTTATGGGGTCAGATATGTCGCCAGGGTCCATGG
Organism: Oligoflexales bacterium; assembly: GCA_044375465.1. GTDB lineage: Bacteria > Bdellovibrionota_B > Oligoflexia > Oligoflexales > RGVZ01 > CAMDKS01. The sequence goes on from JBILMN010000056.1 coordinate 9,536, forward strand.
CGAGCCAGTGATCTGACATCAGATTACCGCGACCAATGACGTTTCCTTTAAGTAAGATCTGATATTCACCAGGTTTCAACTGAATATTGTCTCTCACCATCACCATCGGGACGATGATGCCAAGATCAGTAGCAAACTGTTTGCGCGCGCTCACAATCCGCTCCAGAACCTCGCCGTCCTGGCTGGTGTCCACAAGTGGAACGAGGCTGACGCCGACCTCCAAGCTTAACGTGTCAACATGCAGCATGTTCTCAATCGAGTCAGACGTGCCCTCGGCCATACGATTCTTGTTTGCTTCCTCCGCGACTCGAGCGGCGTCTTTCTCCGCAACCGTAGACGCGCTGTGTCGGCCGAGGAAAAAGAACATTGTGGCGAGTGCGATAAAGGGCAAAAACGGAAAACCGGGCATAACGCTCAGCACGATCATGAGACCGCCACAGACATAAAGTGGCTTGGTGTGAGTGATAAATTGGCCCTGGATTTCTTCTGAAAGTCCGGTATCCGTCGAGCTTCTTGTCACGACGATACCTGCTGCGATTGATATCAACAGTGAAGGGATAATGGCTACTAGCCCATCACCAATACTGAGCAATGTGAACTTGGAAGCGGCATCCTTAAAGGACATGTTATGCTGAACAACGCCCACGGCAAGGCCGACGACCACATTTATGAGTGTAATGATGATTCCCGCAATCGCATCTCCGCGTACAAATTTGGAAGCACCGTCCATGGATCCGTGAAAATCAGCCTCTCTCTCAACCTTTCGACGACGCCTTTTTGCCTCGTCGCGATCAATGACACCAGCATTCAGTTCAGCGTCGATGGCCATTTGTTTTCCGGGCATTGCGTCAAGAGTAAAGCGAGCACCTACTTCAGCGACACGACCAGATCCCTTTGTGATGACAAAGAAATTGACGACGTTCAAGATGAGAAAGATCACCACGCCGACAAAGTAATTTCCGCCAACGACAAATTCACCAAAGGCCTGGATGACATGTGAGACTTCACCGGTGGCGCCGTGCAGTAGTATGGCGCGCGTGCTCGCGACGTTCAGAGCTAAGCGAAGTCCTGTCGATAGCAACAAAATTGTCGGAAATGTGGAAAATTCAAGAGGCTCTTTGATATAAGTTGAAATGAGAAGGATCAAGACGCCCAGTGTAATCGAGATCGCAAGAAGAATATCCATGATCATCGGTGGTAGCGGCACCAGCATCAAAAAGACACCGGCCACAATGCCCACAGCAAATTGCACGTCGGTGCTTTTAATGAAATCCAGAAAGCCAGGCCCCGGTCGCCCCATCGCTTCCTTGTTTTGTTTAATGGCTTTTGCGGTTGCCTGTGCCATGGACGGTTTCCTCTAATGAATGCTATTTGGTGACGTTGTCATTGGCTTGGTTTTTGCGCGGAATTTTGACGCCCTTAAGTTGGAATACAAACTTGATGATTTCACTGACGGCCTGATACATGGAAACTGGGATTTCATCCCCTTCTTGCACAGACGCATAGATTGCGCGTGCCAAAGGTTTATTTTCAATGATTGGTATTTCTAGCTCCCGGGCTGTTTCTCGCATTTTCAGCGCAAGGAAATCTACACCCTTCGCCAGGACCACTGGCGCCGGCATGCCAACCTCATATTTTATGGCGATCGAGTAGTGGGTAGGGTTTGTCACAAGTACGGTCGCTTTTTTGGTGTTTTCAATAGCTTTTCTTGTGGCAATTTCGCGGGCCATGCGTCGCAATTTTGCTTTGACATGTGGATCTGTTTCTCGCTGCTTGATTTCCTCTTTGACTTCTTGTTTTGACATCTTCATTTTGTTTTCAATACTTACAAATGAGTAGATAAAGTCAGCGGCACCCACAAATAGCATCAGGCCTACGACGCCCCAAAGTAGTTGCTTTGTGATATCAGCCCAGTAAATCCATGACCCAAGAAAATTTGCATTCATGAGTGATGGAACATTCCTCCATTCGCCGGCAAGAACGAGCCACGCAATGATCGAAACAACTGTCAGTTTAGCGGTTGATTTGATCAAGCCGACGATGGTTTCCTTGGAAAACAATTTTCCGATACCAGGAATTGGATTAAGTTTGTTCCAGTCGGGCTCAAGTTTCTTCCATGACCAGTTAAATTGAGTTTGTAGCAAGGTGATCATTGATCCAGCGGTCGCTGCGACAAGAAAAAAGGGCAATGTCATAATTAAAAGATCAATCCATGTCGTGCTTAGATAAGAAATAATATTTTTTTCTGAGACTCGAAAACTTTGAATGTTCTGGAAATTTTGGATAAAAATTCGCTCGGATGTTTCAACGATTTGTGGCGCGTACCATGTGATAAAGATAGCGATTGCGGCAAGACCCGCCACCTGGCTTAGTTCGTGGCTATTGACAACGTTTCCCTGCTCGCGAAAGTCTTCACGTCTTTCCGCCGAGGCTTCTTCGGTTTTATCTTCCTGATCAGTTTCGTTATCTGCCATTGATTAGGCTCCTTAATGAATGAGCGTTGTCAACGCAGCCGAAATCTGACTTTGAGAGGACTGAAAATGTGATTGCAGCCAACCCGGGAGCAGTGGAATAAGAGCCATATAAAGAAGCATTCCAACAAAAAAATTGGCTGGAAAGCTCATGACAAAAACATTGGCTTGCGGAACGGCTCGATTAATTAATCCCAGAGCCGCTGTTGAAAATAAGAGACCGACAAGAATGGGCGCGGCTAATTGGACTGCCGTTGAAAATATTCCAGATGATATTGCCAAGACCAGCGTATTTAGTCCGCCAGAAGGTAGCGCTGCGCCAATGGGGATCGATCGGAAAGACTCCCAGATGGACCGTATGTAAATATGATGTAGATTAAGGGCCAAGAAAATAAGAATAATGAGTAGTCGGTGCAGCGCCGAAAACCCGTTAGTTTGTTCCTCGCTATCGGATAAAAAGATGCTTGCTGTGTTAAATCCCATCTGGATACCAACCATCCCTGCGGCCATAACGATGCCGTCAAATGCCAGTTTCGATACGTAGCCCAAAACAATTCCGATCAATATTTCCTTGATCATAAGTAGGCAGGTGGATTCGATATCAAGGAGGCTTTGGCTAACAATGGCTTTATAGCTGTCTGGGAGGAGTGGAACTATCCCAGCAGTCAAGGCTGCGGATAAAATGATTCTGACACGCAGAGGGACGTTGCTTTCGCCGAAAAGAGGCAACAGGGCTACAATGCTGCTCACGCGCAGAAATGCTGCGGCCGCCGTCATGATCTCTGTGGTGTCAAAGTTGAACACGCGTCGTCTCCCTTGCCTTTTACCGCGCGATCTCTGGTATTTTATTGAAAATCCCTATTGTAAAGTGAATGAACGTCTCAAGAATCCAGGGCCCCGTGATGGCAAGAGCAGCCGTCATGAGCAGAATTTTTGGAATAAATGAGAGAGTTTGCTCGTTAATTTGGGTGGCGGCTTGCAGAACGGATACAATCAGGCCGGTCACGAGAATGGCGACTAGTGCTGGGGCCGAAATGAGGCACGCGATCCATACGGCGTTAAGACCAAGATCAATCACGGTTTGTTCAGTCATGGGATCACCATTCAAGAATATGAGTGAAAACTTTTAACGAGTGCGCCAACGATAAGGCTCCAGCCATCGACAAGGACAAATAAAACAAGCTTAAATGGCAGTGAAACAACTGTTGGCGGAAGCATCATCATGCCCATGGCCATTAGTATCGCCGACACAACCATATCGATCACGAGAAACGGTATGTAAATTAAAAATCCAATTTGAAACGCAGTTTTAAGTTCACTGATCATGAATGATGGAATGAGAACGCTCATGGGGATATCATTCGGAGTTTCTGGCTTTTGCAATTTTGACAGTGTCATAAATAGCCCAAGGTCGCTTTCTCGTGTCTCGGCAAGCATAAATTTGCGCACTGGTTTTGTGATTTCCTGGAGAGCTTGTTCTTGGGTAATCGCATTTTGGCTGAGAGGTGTTATGACGCGGTCGTTGATTGGCCCCCAAACCGGCGCCATGGTGAACATCGTTAAAAAAAGCGACAATCCAAGCACCACTTGGTTCGGAGGCATGGTGTTGGTCCCTATGGCCTGCTTTAGGAAGCTGAGGACGACCAGAATACGAGTAAACGATGTCATCATAAGTAGTATTGCCGGTGCGACACTTAATACCGTCAAAATGCTTACAATTTTAATTGCAGGAACGACGGCGGTGGGGTCATCTGTTTGACTGAGATTTAATTGAAGTTTTGGCATCGTGGAGTCCGCGAAGACCGATGTTGCCAAAAAAAGTCCGAATAGTAAGGCCGCCGAGGCGATCACCAAGCTACTTATATGTTTTTTATGACGCATCAGAAGACCCCTTGTCGATCCGCTTACCGCGGCGGAATGTTGCGTAGCCGCTCGCGAAGAATTTTTGTGATGTCGTCCGTTTTTGCAGCGTTTGCGACCGCTTGAGAGATGCCATCATCACCCACACCGACATTGATGCGACCTCCTTTTACTGGAGATTCCGGGCGTGGTGTCGGCGTTGCAGAAGATGTCGTCCGCCGATGCGGCTTCGAACTTTGCACGTCTTCTGGAGCTTTGAGTCGGACTGTGCCATTCGGATTGGCGGCCTCTAATGATAGTGCAAAATCTCTTGATCGATTTTTAGGCTCGATGGTGGTTAGAAGATTAATGGAATCGTTGCCGATGCCCAGCAGTAGTTGCTGATGTCCCACCTGTACCAATGTCAGACGCTGTTTTTGACCAATATTGATGTTAGACAGGATCCTCATTGTCACTGGTTCGTCGTCTGCCTTCTGACGAAACGGTGAGCCTCGGCCTCGGCGCCGAGCTCGGAAAGTTTGTGCGGCAATCAGGGCCCCAAGAAGCACCGCGGCAAATGCCGCCACTCGTGCAAGCTTTCCGTACATGTCCTGCCCTAAAATCGCGCGCCCATTTACGTTCGATTCTTGGGCGTCCGAGGATTCTTGGACGAGGGGGGATTTTGCATCCTTTGAAATTAGCTCGGAGGGTGCCGGCAGACTTTTATCGACCACAGTTTTTGCGACAACGTCGTCCGCAGTCAATACTTCCGACTTGTTGACCTGCGGCGTCATTAATTGTTCCAATTTTTTATGGTCGATTGAGATGATAATTCTCTCGCCTAATAGTTCGGCGGTGGTCGCAAGTTTTGCTTTCGAGGCGTCAAGATTCAGGAAAAAGCGCAATGCTCCATCATCATTGGGGAGCTGAAATGTAGCAATTTTTTTCAAAAACGGCCCATTTCCATCGATAAATTCGCCTGACGCTGGAATTTGCGTCTTTGGAAGCTTTATTTGGAGGAATGTTCCGTGCTCCTCGAGTGTTACGTCGCTCCAAGAGGGCTTCTGACTGAGCCTAGCCGTAACAATAGTGAAGTCCCCTTCCACATCCGTCGACACGGTTCCAAGTGACGTCGCCTTGTCCTTGTTTGTGGTCGCTTTCACGTTCGCCACAGATTTTGACGGCTTTGGAGCAGCGTTGGTAGCCTCAGACTCAAGTGTTGGCGTTGCAGACTGCGGGGCCTTAGGCGTGATGGCGCTTGCAAGGCTTGCTACCAGCAGCAATGGAAACATCGTTAAAAGTGAGGGGCTCATATCAAACTCCAAAATATAATTTAAAACTTAATCCTCTTTAGCCTGCGTCCTTAGTCGCGCCAAAGTCTCCGAGACCAAACTGACTCACAACGTCTGTTAATCGGACGCCAAACTTTTCATTCACGACGACGACTTCGCCCATTGCGACCAGCTTGTCGTTGATCAGAATTTCCATCGGCTCTCCGGCAATTTTGTCGAGCTCAATCACAGATCCTTGTCCGAGCTGCAATAAGTCGTTTACCAGCATTTTGCACCGGCCAAGTTCGACGCTCACTTTTAACGGAACATCGAGAATCATTTTCAGTTTTGAAAAGTCTGTGCGGCCGATCCGACCGCCGTCACCTGACCCAGCGCTTCCACCTCCGCCGTCCTCAGTTTTGGCGCCCTCGCCACCAGCGCCAGCGTCTGCAAGGGCCTCATCAAAGTCATTGCCGAGACCAAAGTCTTCTGCGCTCAAACCGCCGCCGTCCATTCCCATGTCCTTATCCTCCTAGCGAATAATCACGATGTGGTGCACTTAGCCCATAATATCGGTAATCTTGATGGCCCGATTTCCCTTGGATAGCCCAGGAATTCCCTTGAATTTTGGCAACCCTTCCACGTGGACATCCAGCGGCAGAGTTGCATCGGTGTTGAGTTGAATGATGTCTCCAGGCTCAAGCTCAAGCAAGTCTCGAACGGTGATGTCTGCGTTACCTAGTTTGACTAGCAGGTTCGCAGTTGTTTGCATGATCTGTTCTTTGATCCGGTTAATCCAGATAAAGTCTACTTCGAGTTGCTCGCTCTGAAAACCAACCGAAAGTTTTGATTTAATTGGCTCCAAAGTGGCATAGGGTATGACAATTTTGATGGTCCCACTAACCTTCTCAAGCTCAACATCAAACGTCGTTGCGATCACGACGTCTGACGGTGGCACGACAGCGACAAACTGCGGGTTAATCTCTGTTCGGCTGTAACCGACTTTTAGTGGGTAGACGGGTTCCCAGGCTTTTTCGAGATCATCAATAGCTGTCAGGACAACGCGTCTCGCGATTTTGATTTCAATTTGTGTGAAGTCTTTGCCTTCGATCTTTGTGTAAGGCACATCATTGCCTCCGAAGAAGCTGTCTACGAGTGCGTAAAGTAATTTTGACTCGATAACCATAACGGCAGCGCCTCTTAGGGGGTCGAGTCTCAGAATATTCAAACATGATGGCAGCGGCAGCGAATTCATGAATTCTGAAAATTTGAGTGGTCCTGTGGAGTTGACAGAAATATTCGCCATTTTTCGCAGGGAATTTGACAACGTCATCCTGAACAGCCGAATGAATCGGTCGTGGATGATGTCCAGTGTAGGCATGCGGCCACGAATGATACGGTCTTGATTGGCGAGATCATACTGTACAACGCCCGCGCCGCTTGCTCCACCGGTATCGGCTCCAGGGGTGTCCATGCGGTTGTCGGAGACTGCCGAAAGCAGTGCGTCAACTTCGTTTTGTGAGAGAACCTGATTCATTGTCGACTCCGAAGCATCACGGTTAGTTTCTGGAATGATTCATTTCCAGAATTGGTGTCACTCGATCAAGATGTCTGTGATGTAAACGTTGACGATCTTTTTTTCCAAATATTGATTGAGTCTGTTTTTGATTTCTAGACGAAGTTGATCTTTGCCGTCAGGACTTAATAAGTGTTCTCGGGTCTTGCGACTGATTATGGAAACGATGGCATCTCGCATCTGACTGTCTCGTGCCGTCAACTCAGCCTTTTGCTCCTCATTAGGATATTCAACGCGAATTTCCATACGAACATAACGATTTTCGAGAGGGTTACCCAAATTCAGGTGAAATGGTTTGAAATCATACATGATGCCGATACCGGCGTATCGTGAATCACTGGTATCAGCTCCAGATCCTTTACCACTGCCCTCCGCTTTGGCATCGCCATGTCCGTCACCATCGTGTTTTCCCTCTGCTTTGGCATCGCCGTGTCCGTCTCCCTCGTGTTTCCCTTCTGCTTTGGTATCTCCGTGACCGCTGGTTTCTTTGGTGCCTGCCTTGGCGACACCTTTTTTTGCCGCATCTCCTTCAGCGGCACCTTCGCTATGGCCTGAGGCCTCCCCTGCGGCATGTCCAGAGTCTCCTTCAGCCCCACCTTCGGCACCGGCTTCTGCGCCGCCATGATCGTTGGTGGACTCTTTTGG
>JBILMN010000057.1:0-17225 GCA_044375465.1 Oligoflexales bacterium
AAACGGATCATTTAGCGCTGACTAGCGACATGCATCGAAGCTATCCCAAGGTGATCAAAGAGATTCTCCCTAACGCCGTGCACATCCGTAAACGCAGCCGCCGCGCCTGTGTTGCCGGTCAAGGCGAGCTCAAAAAAGGGGGACATGATCCCATGTTCCCCCTCAATCACACGGCAGCCATGCACCGCGCCAACATCAATCGTCTCATTCGCAAAACATGGTGCACCACCAAGCGCCCTGACCGCCTTCTCAGTCATCTGTGGCTTTATATGCTTTGGCATAATGTCCACATCGAGACGGTGTTAAAGAGGCGCCAGGCCCAAGCAAAAGCTAAAGCTGAAAAAACAGCCGCGCAGTCAAAGTAACGGGCGGTAAATCGCCTGTTATCTGTCATCAGTATTCTTTCAGCTTAAGCACCCGCCAGATGCATCCACACCGAGTCCCGCCTTCCCCGTGATGCCGTGTTTTGCGAAGTCTGATCTTATTTTAGGCAGCCCCTGCTGCCAACGGGTCGGTGACGGACATTTTTAGCAACACGAGATCGGGCCAGTTAAAGCATTGCCATCTGCTATCCAAAGGAGCAAAATGGGGCCGTCCGTTTCTACTTAAGGATCCCGTCTATGAACCGTTCTTGGCCAAATTCAAAAGCTCTTTACGCCGATGCTTGTACTGTAATCCCTGGTGGTGTGAACTCGCCGGTCCGCGCGTTCCGCTCCGTTGATGGTGATCCGTTATTCATCAAATCCGCCAAGGGATCGAGGCTATGGGACGAGGATGGCTATGAGTACATTGATTACGTGAACAGTTGGGGGCCAGCGATTGTAGGGCATGCACATCCTGAAGTTGTGAAGGCGATTTCTGAGGCGGCGGCTCGAGGGATCTCTTTTGGGGCGCCGACAGCTCTTGAGACAAAGCTTGCCAGAGCCGTCATGGCGCATGTTCCAAGTATGGAAATGATTCGTTTTGTGTCGTCAGGGACCGAGGCCTGCATGTCGGTGCTGAGAGTGGCACGAGCATTCACGGGTCGTAGTCGTATTATTAAATTTGAGGGTTGCTATCATGGTCACGGCGACATGTTATTGGTGAAAGCCGGTAGCGGTGCTGCGACCATGGGTGTTCCGGACAGTCCAGGTGTACCCAGTGGTACGGCCTCCGACACTTTGACTGTTCCTTACAATGATTTAGGGGCCGTTGCCGCTCTGATGGAATCCTATCCGGATCAGATCGCGGCACTGATTCTTGAGCCTATTGTTGGCAATAGTGGTTTTATCCGTCCAGAACCTGGGTTTCTTGAGGGACTGCGGTCCCTGTGTACTAAATTTGGTGTGCTGCTTATTTTTGATGAGGTGATGACTGGTTTTCGTGTGGGTCTTGGCGGTGTTCAGGCGTTATATGACATCATCCCTGATCTCACCTGCCTAGGCAAAGTGATTGGCGGTGGTATGCCTCTTGCGGCTTACGGTGGTCGCAAAGATATCATGGCTAAAGTCGCCCCCAGTGGCCCTGTGTATCAAGCTGGGACCTTGTCCGGAAATCCAGTAGCTGTGACCTGTGGTCTTAAGACTCTTGAGATCATCAGTCAGCGGTCTTTTTTTGCGGATCTTTCCCGGCGTACTAAGGATCTGGTCATGGGGCTAAAGGCGGCAGCAGCAAAACACAACATTCCATTTTCTGCCGACTGTGAGGGAGGGATGTTTGGTTTCTTTTTTAATGCTAAACCCGTCCGTAATTTCGCCGATGCCAAGCAAAGTGATGTGGCGATGTTCAAGAAGTTTTTTTGGGGCATGATGAGTGAAGGAGTTTACCTGGCACCCTCTGCCTTTGAGGCTGGATTCACGTCAGGAGCTCATTCTGACGAAGACATTCGACGAACCATTGAAATTGCCGACAATGTCTTGAAAGATGTCTTGAAAGATGTCTTGAAAGATGTCTTGAAAGGTTACCGTTGATTATGGGACAGGCTCCCATTCAGATTGGGTGGATCCCCTACTGGAATCTTCTCCCGCTACAGCATGAGCTCCAAAGGCTCTCTGGTGGCAACGTTAAGCTCGTTACGGGGCATCCAACGACCGTCAATCGCTGGTTGAGCGATGGGACGGTGCATCTGGCGCCAGCCTCTAGTATCACGCTGTTGAAAACGAAAAATCTTGAGTTAGCGTTGCCCCTAGGCATCGCTAGTGATGGCCCAGTGCAGAGTGTTTATCTGGGGTTGCATCGTCATCATGAAGAATTTTTGGGAATGATCAACAGGCGTCAGCGCGTGCTGAGCGCTCGCTTTGCCGAAGCCATGAGCTTCTGTGCCGGTGATCAACGACAAATGGCTCGCCGCATTTGGTCAGCGAGCCGGGTTGAGCGTCCTGACGGACCTTTGCCGCGTTTACATCTATCTTCCGCATCGGCAGCGTCTGCGGCACTGACAAGGCTTCTTGTCAACCTTTGGCTTGGCGAGTCGCAGGCCGCGCATTTAATGGCGCAGGCAACCACCGTCAAACAAGAGGTTTCTGAATTGGGAGTCGATGACCTGCCGGTTGAGCTTGTGATTGGCGACGAGGCCCTACAACGACGTCATGAGTTTTGGCGTGTTTTGGACCTTGGGCAAGTGTGGCAGGAACTAACCGCCATGCCTTTTGTGTTTGGGCTATGGCAGACGTCATCAAAAATTTTGCCACCATCTCTTCGGCATATGATTGCCGAAGCCGGTTCGATCGCTCAAGCACGCATGCGTGTTGAGCCGCAGGCGTTCTTTCCCGAAAATCCGGTCTACGGTGGTGATGGCAATCTTGTCGATCTCGCAAGCTATTGGCGAGTGATTCAATACCGTCTTGGCGAGCGTCACATGCGCTCGCTTCTGCTTTACTTTTCGCTCTACCTGGAAATCTGTGGTCGCCCCGATCAAGACATGACGACTGAGCGTTATGTTCGCTGGAACCAGTTGTGGAACCAACCCGGTGGACTGGGAGTCTGTTAGAGTGCGGCCAGAATTTAGATAGCATTCAGAAAGCATTCAGATAGCATTCAATTAGGAGTCAGTCGAAATGACAGCTGTAACAATCATTGGTGTCCCATCGGATCTTGGCGCAAATATGCGCGGAGCAAATATCGGGCCCTCTGCGATTCGCATTGCCGGCCTTCATGAAAAACTAAAGATGCTCGGTTGCTCCATCGAAGAGCGAGGTGACATCATGGTGCCCTTGCGCGAGATGCTTTCGACAGAAGAGGTGGTATCCAAGCATCGTCAGTCCATCTTGAATTTATGTAAGACCCTGGCCGACGAAGTTTATGCGTCCTTGAACTCCGGACGAAAGCCAATCGTTTTGGGTGGTGATCATTCCATCGGTATGGGGACGATTGCCGGCGTGAGCCGCTTTGCCCAAAATAAAAATAGCGCCATGGGTTTGATCTGGGTTGATGCGCATGCTGATATGAATACTCCTCAGACCACGCATACCGGAAATATCCATGGCATGCCGCTGTCGGTGGCTCTTGGTATTGGCTATCCGGATCTTGTGGGTCTCGCCGGTATGGTTCCGATGGTGAGACCACAAAATGTAGCACTCATTGGCATCCGTACCCTCGATAGTGAGGAGAAAGAGATTTGTCGTAAGAGTGGCATTCGTTATTTTACCATGCGCGAAATCGATGAGCGTGGAATGCATGCTGTGATGCAGGAGGCGCTGCAAGTTGCAAATAATGGCACCATTGGTTTTCATGTTTCATTTGATCTTGACGGTATCGATCCGCTTTACGCGCCTGGTGTTTCGACCCCAGTCACTGGAGGTATCAGCTACCGGGAGGCACATCTGATACTGGAAATGATGGCCGACACCAAAAAACTTCTGTCCATGGAGTTTGTCGAGCTAAATCCCATGCGAGACATCGAACACAAGACGGCTGGTCTTGTGGTAGATCTTGTCCAGTCAGCGCTCGGTAAATCGATCGTATAGCGACAATCTTTGGATCATCGTACCGATGATCAGGGGAATTTTATTTTGGCTCAAGTCCACCAAAATTTTGAATTGATCAAAACCGACGGTATGGCTCGTAGAGGGCGGCTTCGTTTGAAACATGGTGTTGTAGAGACGCCAATCTTTATGCCGGTTGGTACCGTTGGTAGTGTAAAGACCCTGACACCTTCCGATCTCCGCGATGTGAATGCCCAAATTATTCTAGGTAATACCTATCATCTTTTTTTGCGACCAGGGCTTGAGGTGTTGGAGCATTTTAAGGGTCTGCATGAATTTATAAAGTGGGATCGACCCATACTGACAGATAGCGGCGGATTTCAGATTTTTAGTCTCGGCAAACTAAATAAGCTTGTTGAGGATGGCGCGCATTTTGCTAGTCACCTGGATGGAACGAAATTTGTTTTGACGCCAGAGCTTGCCGTAAAGATTCAGGAGACCATTGGTAGTGACATCCATATGGTTCTGGATGAATGCACACCCTTTCCTTGTGACGAGGAGACGGCGAAAAAATCCATGGAGCGAAGTATGCGATGGGCGCGAAGGTGCCGTGATGCCAAGACTAAAACGGATCTTTGTCAGTTCGGTATTGTGCAGGGTAGCATGTATCCGCATCTGCGCCGTGAAAGCGCAAAAGCTTTGATGGATATCGGATTTGAGGGTTATGCGATCGGTGGTCTTTCGGTCGGGGAAACCAAAGATCACATGAAAGAGATCACGGAGGTCTGTTGTGAGGTTTTGCCGACCCATCAGCCTCGTTATCTCATGGGTGTTGGAACGCCTCTTGATTTAGTTGAGGGCGTCAGTCGCGGTGTTGATATGTTTGACTGTGTGATGCCGACGAGGAATGGTCGAAACGGAACACTTTTTACGTCCGAAGGCCGTGTGAACATCAAAAATCTGCGCTACAGACTGGATGATAGCCCCTTGGACGCTGAGTGTGCTTGCTACACCTGTCAAACATTTTCACGAGGATATCTGCGTCATCTGTTTTTAGCTGGTGAGATCACCGGCCTAAGATTATTAAGCCTTCATAATATTGCCTATTACCTGAAGCTTGCTGCTGATATGCGCCAAGCCATCGAGTCAGGACATTTTGCGTCATTATTGTCTCATCACCGGGCGCTCTGGGATAAATAGGCAACGCAGACCTTGGGACGGGCGTCACTGACGGACATCCCTTCTGACCATCGTTGCGGCCAGTGGCAACCGTCGTTACAAAGAGTTCTGATGTCCGCCGACCTTTGATCCGTCGTTTGCTAAAATCCAGATGTATCCCATGTCCATAAATCAGATTCTGGATCAGGGTGAAAGGAACATCAATTGGAATGGGGCTAAAAACGCGAGATGACATGTGATGTTTTGCGGTGCGTTTGATTGCGTTGAAATAAATAGGGAGTCATCATGAATGCTCTGTCCAAAGATCTAAATGTGTCTGATGTCTTGCGGGCATATGTCCGTGATGGTGAAATTCCGCAACGAGACCTGTGGGGCGGAAGGCTCTACGAGGGTATCCGGCATTCGATTCGTCTTGGACTTGACACCAGATCTCTGGCGAGTCAGGCCATCGATGCGATCTTGCCGTTAGAACGATATACGAGGCTATTTAGGCAAACACGTCGCGCTGCGGTGACGCGTTTATTGGCCATCATGATCATGTGTCTTCTCGTGCGCGGGATTTTTGGTTCGGAGAGTCGTTTCACGGTTCCTGATATCAGTTTTGCAGTGGTTTGGTTAGCCCTGCAGTCGATTATTTTTGCGATCACATTTGATGATGTGAGCGAGGAAGATGCCAATAGTCCGATTGGCGTGATTGATTTGATTCGTGGTTATTTGACCATGGGGCAATTGACGAGGCGAGAATCGCCACTTTGGGCGGTCATACGACGGATTCGCCGCGATGAGATGGCGTCCGGTTTCGATGGACGCGATGAACGGGCCCGCGTCTATCTGGAAGAATTAAGACGACGGGTTGATTCGCTGGCACAAAGGATTGAAAAATCTCGGTGGAGGTTTATTTTAGCGGAAATCATGACGGCGGTTGTCACGTTTATCTGCATCGATGGCTTGCCGATCCTGCGGTGGTTTGAATCCGGATCAGAATTTAAAGGATGAACCCTGGGGTATTGGCATTTATCCCCCACCATCTGCTATAATCCAAGGGTTAAAACGTCTTTGTTACCAAGGAGGGTGTTCATGATGTTGAAATCGATCATTACGATTGCCGCGATACTATTTATGGGTTCTCCCGCGTTTTCTCGCGATCCAGTCGGTGAAACCGCTGCTTACCAGCTTGATAAAAACGCAGCGCGAACAACCGGCTTAATTCAGTCGGGCAGTGCCTTAGCGAAGGTGACCGAGTTTTTACCCGATCATGAAAGTGGCCCAAGCTATAACATCAGCCTTGATTACGATTTTGTTGTTCAGTTTTATGGACGGCAAAATGGTACAACCAAGTGGGAGTTTCCTCAGGAGTTTTTTAAGCCGGAATTTATGCAAAAACTCCGCGAAACCGGCACATTTGAGACGGCAGACTACAAGATTCGTCACGAGGGCTATGCTGACGTCCGCAACATGGACGGCGGTGTCTACCCGCATTGCGATAAAATCTTGATCTACGACATCAAAATTCCAGAGCTGCGTCTGCTATCTTCCATTTTATATGCGGCGTCTGGTTACAGCCCTTCGGCGGCTACAAATCCCCCAATCGAAAATTTAAAGATTCGCGGTCACATGTTTAATGGTGTCCCCGTTCTTGGCGCGGTTAAGCTCGATCTTTCTGGAGTTGTTCAAGGCATTAACGCCAAGGCTGGATTTGATTATAAGCGCTAGATGATCTCAGGGCCTGACTGGTCTTGACTGGTCCTGACTATGCCGCTTTTTTAAATGATAGGGTCACTTGGGTGCCATGGTCCCCATGCGGAGGATGGCTTGCGCCGCTAGTCGTCTGGTCGTTGGCTTCGCCCTGAAATTTGCTTTCAATTTGGATGTCGCCGCCAAAGCGAATCATATAGGACTTCACCACAGGCATGCCAAAGCCAGTCCCGGTTTCTCCGTTTGTACCAGGTCTCGATGTTGGTTTGTCGGTTCTGAAAATATCTTTGGCCATTTTTTCTGGCATTCCAACGCCGTGGTCTTTGATCATTAGTTTTACGGTGTCAGGACCAGTGGTTGGTGTGATCTCGATCACGCCCCCGGGATGGCTGAATTTGATAGCGTTGGAAATGAGATTATTGAGGACATTGTGATTGAGGCTGGTTCGTTCGGCCATGACACTGAGACCATTAAAAGCCTGTGCGTCATATTTGAGTTGAATGTTTTTCGCGTGAAGTTTTTGCTCAAACGTGGATTCAGCCTGCTTGAGTGCATCCAACAAAGGGACCGATGCAAGCTCAAGGTCCGTTTTGCCGTCTTCAATGGCCCGCATGAGTTTGATGTGTTCTATAATATCATGCTGGTTTTGCGCCGCTTTGAGGATCTTTGCGAGAATTTTGGACATTTCAGCGAGACCGCTTTGGTCTGCTTTTTTGATGCCGATCTGAGCGTAGGAGGTAATGACCGTTAGGGGGTTATTCAGGTCATGACTCATGACGCGGAGCATGGTTTTGAGATCCTCACTTTTATTCGCAGCGACTTCAGCGCCGACGCGCGCTTCGTCGATACGGCGGACTTTTGCCATCAGCGCCATGGATAAGACCATCATTTCCAGAGACTGTCCGATGGGAATGATAATCAAAGTGAAGTTTGAAAAAGGTCGCCCGGTAACAAGGTTAATCATCAAAGGTAGTGTTGAACAAATCAATATGACGGCAGCAATGGTGAAATATCCTGAGTATGGGACCCCGCGGCGGAAACTACGAAAGCTGGCTACAAGAGATAAGATCATACCGATGAGAACCAAGCGGTCACCACCATCGAGGGCATATTTGCCAATGCCGGGCTCGAAGCTTAGCATCGCCAGCAGCAGCGTGCTGATCATGGTCGCTTTAATCCATTGATCGATGCGAGGTGCGTTGATGTGAAGGGTCAGAAAGACGCTCGTCAGATGCAAAAAGAAAAACAGAGTCGCTGGTCTGGCTAGTTTCATGGCGACGTCCGAATTGATGGAGTCGAAGATACGGACATCCAGCATATCGCGGAATCCAAATCCATTGACAATTGTCAAGAACATCACCACAGACAGGACTGCAAATGACGCATAGGCGCGGTCACGCATGCGGTAAGCGAAAATAGCAGACATGAAGATCGCAACGGCATGAATCCCGACGCAGATGCCAATCATGAAATTTTGCTGCTGAATCATTTTCGAGAATTGTTCGGATGTGGTGAGAGCAAAGTCAGGGTGAAAATTGCGTTGAGTTTTTACATTGATCATAAATTCAGCTGCTTCGCCCGGAGCAAGGTCGACCCGGGCACCCAGGAACCGAGAGCTCAGGGTGCGCTGAGCATAGGTGTAATCGCTTCCAGTGACCCCAAGAAACTGCGGCCTACCGTTCTGGAGACGATAGAAGCTCATCGCTTCAACAATATAATTTGAGTTGTGGAACATGACCAAGTCTCGCGACTGTAATCCGTCATTTTTCATGTTAAATTTGAACCAATACTCCGAATGGCGCTTGGGGTCTCGGTAGGGTTTCTCCAAATTGTCAGTCCATGGACTCTCTAATGCCACGTTAGCCGTAATGGCGACTGGGGATGTCAGGAAGGAAAAACGCCCTTGTTCAAGAAGAAACTGTGGCGCCGGCCCTGATAGTTTTCTTGCGCTGGAAGATGCTGCCAAAAAGTTAGTGACGAGCACACCACCAACGGCTAAACCGAGCATGATCTGCGCTGCAATGCGCAGTCTTTGGGAATGAAGAAGATTTTTAACAGACCACTGGACCATGAGCCCCCTCGATAGGTAGTGTCATCGGTGGGATGGTGGCGATACTCAATCTGGAGTGTTTTTAATGGATACAAAAATGCAGTATTAGATCCAGTATTTCGAAGGCTTGGATAAGTATGAATCGCTTTGTTCCAGAGATTTTCGCTTCGGCGGACGAAGGCTGCAATAGGATCAGTCAGTCGCGTTGTTTTAATTTAATGAGACAGATAAAGTTTCCAGGCTTTGCGGTCCAGGTTACTCACAAGATTTTTCTCCACCGCATCTTTTTCGAGCCAACGGATGTCGGATGACGATGCTGCCATTTTTAAGGATGAAGTCACTGATATGTTGGCTGTGATTTTATGGGTTGTAATGCTGTGTTTGATTTCGCCGATTTTATTTTGAATCCGGTCGGTCTTGTATTCGGTGAAAAATCCCCAGGTGTTTTTAAGAAATTTCGCATCGCTTGGTCGACGAATGAGCGCAATAAGGTTCTTTGACTGAATGATCTGCAGATGCAGGGTTTCGCGTGTAAATTCGGTTTTTGATTTGGGTGCTGGAGCCAGGTGCTGAGAGTTAGCCGCTAAAGAAGCGCATCGCGATCTGATGGGGCAGGCGTCACATTTTGGTGACGATGGCGTGCAAATGGTTTGCCCCAGCTCCATCACCGATTGGTTTATGGTCCCTGGGCGCCCGAGGGAGCACCAGTGATTCATGATGGTCTGAAAACGCTTTTTCAGATGCGGAAGATTGGGTTCACTGCGGATGTCGAGCAAGCGACAAAGCACGCGTTCAACATTGCCGTCAACGACGCCCTGAGGGATGTCCAGAGTGATAGATGCGATCGCTGCGGCTGTATAGGTACCGATGCCTGGGAGCTTAAGCCAGTCTTCATAGTTTTGGGGTAAACCGAGATTTGCGGCAGTCAGTTGCTTGCAGGCTCGGTGAAGCAAGTCAAACCTACGATAATAACCAAGCCCCCTCACTGCGAGTCGGATGTCTTCGGTGGAGGCTTGTGACAAAGAGACGTGATCTGGGAACTGATCAAAAAACTTCTCGTATACCGGGATGACGGCCTTAATCACCGTCTGCTGCAGCATGATTTCACTGATCCAGATATGCCACGGGTTTTGATATCTGAGCCATAATGTTCGCCAAGGCAGAGGACGAGCGACCACGTCATACCATTGGGAGAGTTTTTTGACGAAGAAAACCCCATCCGTCAGCAAGGCGTTTTCCGTTAGGAGGGATGGAAGAGCGCTTGGAACGGGTGGGGTTTTTTGCGAGCGTTGTTTCAAGCTCTGGGCTTTCGCGTAGCCGTTGCAGGCTTGCGGATGGTGGCCGCTTTGGTGGTTGGAGATTTGGCTTTCTTGGAGACTTTCTTCACAACTTTATTCACAACTTTATTCGCAACGGGCTCAGCTTTCTTCTTGGCGTTTTCAGCGGCAGATTTCGCTGCGGACTTAACCTGGCTAACAGCCTTATCAACGTCAAAACCGCGCTTACCAGCTGCTGTCTTTACGCGGTCCGTGGCTTTCTTCACAGTTGAGCGAACCGTCGACTCGACGGTATCCACGTTGATTCCGGCTTTGGCTGCGTTCTTACGAATTTCACCAACCACTTTATTGATGGTGGGTTCAAATTCTTTGAGTTTCTTCTCGAGAATTTTTTCGATCTCAACGCCAGCGGCCGTGAGGTTTTCTTTGGTGGCGTAGGATTTCACTTTTTTAAGGAGCTCGTCAGAGTCCTTCTTGACGGCTGTTTCGAGGTTTTTCAGATCTTTTTGTAATTTCTTGATGAAATCTTTCATGGTGCGATGTCTCCTAAGACGGGGCGTTCAATGATATTCAATGGTAATCAATGGCGTTCAATGGCACAGGTGGTCCTTATGATGCAGCGGTCTCTGGTTCCCATCGCCCGCTGTTCTGCTTATATACCTAAAATCTCAAAAATTTAAAGTTAATCCTGTTGAAATTTCGGCGAACGTTTCGCAAGGAATGCGTCGATGCCCTCTTTTGATTCCCCTCTTGCAAAACAGAGGGCGAAGGCCGCCGCCTCAGCCCCTAATCCGGCATCTAGACTCATGTGCTGAGCGTCGCGCACGAGGCGTTTTGTCTCGGCGACCGCCATGGGACCTGTTTTTACCAGAGCATCCACAATTTTATCGATCTCAGCGTCTAATTTGTCGTCATCCACGACACGGGACGCAAGTCCCACCTGAAAAGCCTCTTCCCCCGTGAGGGTTCGACCGCGTCCCGTCAGCAGCATGTCCATGGCCAAGTGAAGACCAACGCGCTTGACAAGGCGTTGAGTGCCGCCAAATCCTGCAACGAGTCCCAAGTTCACCTCGGGTTGGCCGAATCGCGCCGATTTACCGGCGACAATGAGGTCACAAGCCATGGCAAGTTCGCAGCCACCGCCGAGGGCAAAGCCGCGCACCTTCGCAATGGTCACACAGGGCAAGGTCCCGATAATGTTACCAACGGACTGTCCGAGTTGGGCAAATTCGATCGCATCCTCCGGAGTCATGCTCTTCATGCCAGCAATGTCTGCTCCCGCGACAAAGGCTTTCTCGCCGGCGCCTTCAAAGATAATGGCTCGATGCTCGTCGGCGTCAAAATCTTCAAGAAGAGCTTCTTCGATCTCCTCCAGTACTTCGATGTTTAGAGCGTTCAAAGCATCAGGGCGGTTGATCGTAACGGTTAAACGCGGGCCTTTGGTGGTGACTTTGATGTGCGTGTATTGGCTCATGGTCCTTAGGGTCCTCTCGATCTAGGTTTGGATGTTTTCTTAGGAATATAGGCCGTTCTAAGGCCTCTGTTTGAGAGTGATAGACGTTAGTGGTGCTGGACTTTAGTAGCGACAGACTTTAGTAGCGATAGACGCCGCGCTTTGATTTTCGGCCATACCAACCTGCTTCGACATATTTGGCGAGCAGCGGTGATGGACGATAGCGGGGATCGCCGAGCCCCTCGTGCAGGACCTTCATGATGGCATAGCACGTGTCCAAGCCAATAAAATCCGCCAGCGTTAAGGGGCCCATGGGCTGGTTTGTGCCAAGCTTCATACCTTTATCGATGTCTTCCGCCGTGGCCACGCCCTCCATGAGAGCGTTGAACGCCTCATTAATCATGGGCATCAGGATCCGATTGACCACAAACCCTGGGTAATCTGAGCTCTTGGAGGTCTCTTTGCCGAGACCGGTGGCGAGCTCCATCACTCGGTTGGTGGTTTCATCGGAGGTAGCCATCCCAGGAATGATTTCGACCAGTTTCATTAACGGTACGGGGTTCATAAAGTGCATGCCAATAAACTGAGCTGGACGAGACGTGGCTGCGCCAAGTCGGGTGATGGGGATGGATGACGTGTTACTCGCGAGAATACATGAGGGTTTCGTGATTTTGTCCAGTGTCTGAAAGAGCTCGGTTTTAATGCGCTCATTTTCTATAATGGCTTCGATGACAATATCGCAGTCTTTCAGAGCGACCAGATCGGTTGCGAAATGAAGGTTCGCGAGGGCCGCTGATTTTTGGTCAGTTGTCAAAACACCTTTGGACGTCAGCTTTTCCAGTGATCCTGAGATACCTGATTTTGCAGTCTCGATTTGTTTTGGGTTGATGTCGACCAAAGTGACGTTTAGCCCATATGTCGCACAGACTTGGGCGATTCCTGACCCCATCTGACCGCCACCGATGATGCCCGCGCTTTGAAATCCTGCGATTGTTGCCATGGTTTATGATCTCCAATATCCTATAATTGTTGGTATTTTTTGAATGCAGAGGGAGCACTGTAAAGCATTCAAACAATTTGTTCAAAAGTTTTACGGTCTTGTGAGACAACCATGCGGAATAATTGGGTTAAATTTTGGCAAATCAATTGCATAGTCTATAATACGAGCATACGTCCATTGGTTTCTTTTTTGGTTTCTTCTGTCTTTTTTTCTATGAGGAGTCAGGCATGAAAAGTATCAACAAAAAGTGGTTCGGCAGATCGCTTGCACCCTC
This sequence comes from Oligoflexales bacterium, assembly GCA_044375465.1. Taxonomy (GTDB): domain Bacteria; phylum Bdellovibrionota_B; class Oligoflexia; order Oligoflexales; family RGVZ01; genus CAMDKS01. The sequence goes on from JBILMN010000057.1 coordinate 12,831, forward strand.
TGTCGTGTTGGTATCGATCATGGCCTCGATGATGACGTTGGTTTCTTGCCGTCCAAATTTGGATTCTTCGAGCCGCGTTAAGTTTCGGCCCGCGGATCCAAACGCCAGAAATGTGGCCTTGATCGTGGGCTCTCCCAATGATCTGGAAGGTGTTGCTAAAGACGTTCAGGAAGTCAGTAAGCTGATCAGGGACAGTCAACTTGGTTATGAGGTCTCTGTAATTCCTGTCGCTTCCGCAAGTCAGATCATGGCAAAAGCCAAAGAGCTTGGCGCCACTCTCAGTGAAAATTCAACCGTATTATTCTATTTCTCCGGTCACGGATCGGAGCAAGGATATCTATTCGCACAAGGGTTGCAGCAGTTTAAACTCAGTTCAGTGGCAAAAAGCTTTGGATCAGGATTAGGTCAAGGCAAATTTAAGCGCTTCATTGCTGTCATGGACAGCTGTTTTAGCGGTCAAAATGTCAATGGTGATCAGGCCATGTTTCTCAATCAATCGAAACCCCTAGACATCGCTGAAATCCTAAGTGCTTCCGTGGGCCATATGGCATCTGATCTCAAGCCAAAGGCAGATCCTAATCTGCCATTTGAGCAAGCTTTGGTGCTATCCGCAGCGCAGCGCAACCAAACGTCTCTCGATATGGGACCAAGCATCGGTGGTGCATTCACTTATGCTCTTCGTAAGGTTCTAAAAAAAGATCTGTCCTCTCCCGGTAACGTGACCCTCGGCCAGGTTCTTAACGAAGCCAAGAAGGAGACGATTCGTCAATCAGGTGGGGGACATACTCCGGCATGGAAGGCGATGCCAGAATCCATGCTCAGTGAGCCTCTCACCCCATCTAAGCCTGACGAATCCGCTGTCTTCGTGGCGCTTGGTGAGACCCAGAGTCCATTCATTTTCGCGTCCCTGCCAAGTCAGTTAAGCTCCGGCTCGGTTGAACTATGCAAAGGCGATGTCGTCGCCTGCTCGACATCAAATGCTCAGAGGGTTTTATCCATGGTCCAAGCGAATGATCTAAATATCACCGGTCGTTCGGTGTTCCGTGGTGAAAAAGGTTATACCGTAAACGATGGCGATGTCCTGACGATTGTCATTAAGGCGGCCGGTGGAAATGCCGTTGCGGCGCAGGCCGTCAAGATCACCAAAAAATAATTTGTGTCAGTTCGCATCCAGGCATCGAACAGGTTATAATAGCGCCAGGAGGTGAATGATGACGCACCGTCTGAGCTTTCATAATGGGCCAATGTTAGTACTGGTCTTTATTTTGTTGGGATTAGACAGCTGCAGGCAAAGATCAAGCTCCGATCTATCTGATGCGGTCGATCCCGGCAACTCGCTATTTGGAACCGGAAGATTGGTCTCGACCATGACGCCAAAGCGCAATTGCTTTAAGCGTGATGCCTTTCGAGAAGACGGCGTGACGCCGCCCGCGAGTTCAGATGGGGACTCCCAAACACAACCTCTGGCGGTGAACGGGCGTCTTAATGTCACCCGTATCAATCAAATGAATATTCAAACGAATGTCATCAGTACATCGTCCAGTGTTCGTAATGATCGCGAGGTTGGTGCTGAAGCCGGCGTGACGATGCCGGAGGGCTTTTTGAAAAACCTCAATATCAGTCCCGAGTTTTCGCTAAAGGTGAAGAGTGTGCTCAATGAAAACCGAAAATCCAACGTCGATAGCTATATTCTTTCGGTCAAATATTTGAGTCATGCCGTGTCGATACAACCTGATGAGCAGGATTTCAAACCCGAGGTTTTAGCCTTCTTGGATGGTAAGGACGATAGTTTTAAGAAATTTATCGCGGCTTGCGGGGATGAGTTTCTCTCGATTAAAGAGTACGGTGGCGAAATCAATCTTGTGTTTGGCGCAAGCGCTTCATCGGCTGGTACAAGCACCAATACGGAGATTAGTGGAGGTATTAAGGTCAGCACACCAGTTGGCGCAGGGGCGAACATCGACGGAAATTTCAATCGGAAGTCGAATCTCACAGGGGTCGAAAAAATCACCAATTTTGCGGTCTCTGAAAATATCCTCAATCGCGTTACGAGCGCAGATTGTCAAGTTTCCCGGGTTGGCAAGGAAGGTTACTCAGAACAAGTGACCCACAATCGTCCGTTTTTGCCGCGCAACAAGAATGAATTGGATGAATTCATCTTCTGTTTACCGCGTTGGATTGAGCCTGTGCCGGTCAGCTTTAAGTTTACCGATTATTCAACGACCTTTCCCATCGATCTAGACCAAATCCTTGTTGAGTCATACCAGTCGAACTATATGGCGGCAAAAAAAGCGCGCGCGGATAAAACTCTAAAAGAAGAGCAAACCCGCTTAACGAAACTGGAACAGGAGCAAAAACAGCAGCAAGCGGCCGCCAAAGCTACATTGCCTCCGAAGAAGATATTTGAGGTTCCACGGCTTACCGGTGGTAAATATCCGAATGGTTTTCGCCCTGTAGATAAAGACAGAGAGGCACGGATCAATGCGATAAAAAAATATATTCGCGAAAACCAGGTGTTCGCGACGCCGTCTGAGTGTGTGATTGCGGGTTGCTCTGGCTACAACGACGCGTCCGGTGCGTGTACCCGGTGTCAAGAGCCAGTTCAGGGCCTCGGGTTTGGCGGAGTGAATTTCTGCCGGGACGATACCGACTGTGCTAATGGTCTTTCCTGTCAAGCTGCCAGAGACGGCAAGACCGGTCTTTGTCGCTAGCGCAGTAAGGTGAGAGCCTGACAAGATATCAATAGATCGTGATCAAAATCACCGTAAATCATTGAAGAATCATTGAAGAATCATTGAAAAATCGCTGAAATCACGGACAAGGTTAAAAAAGAGTTAACATCGTTCTCCTATCCCCATTAGTTTATCGGCCCTCGTCGGCAGCAGCGTTGCATTGGCTCGTGGCTTGCCATAAGCTTTCAATACGTGTGATTTTTTTTTGGAGTTGTCCAGTATATAGTTTGCCACGAAATGAGAGGTTTATATCGTGTCAGAGTTAACAAGCTTGTCTGAAATTTCAGAAACTACCTGGAGTCGGAATCATAGCGTCGTTCATCATTATGTCATCGCCTTGATCGCCGGTTTTTTTCTCGTGTTAGCGGTCAATTTCAGTGAGGTGGTGGGCTTGTGGAAGCAAGAAGGCATCACGATCGAAGTTGATGGTGGCGTTTCATCGACCGAGAAGGCGGATATATCCAGAATTCGGGTCACAGTCGCGAGGGAATTGGCGGATTCTCAGCAGGCAGCGCTGCGAGAAATATCCCAGAAGGCTCAAGGGTTGAAGGCCTTTGTTGAGGGTCTAAAAGGAACGCGCGTGGTTGGATCAACACCTGTGATGGAAAACAGCGTTGTGATGATTGGTTCAAAAAAAGCCGTCAATTACCGGGCTGAGCAAAATTTTACCGTGTACATCTCAGATTTCAGCCAGCATGATGCCATTTTGCGGAAGGCTGCGGAACTGGAGATCAGCAGTACATCCAGCGTCGAGTTTGGTTTCTCTCAAGCGAAGGTGTCGGCGGTCAGAGAGGCTTTACTAGCGGAGTCGCTGCGAGACGCTCTCGCGAAAGCAACGGTCAAAGCGAAGGACAGTCACGCGAAACTGGGATCCCCATCGATGTTTCAGATTGATAGAAGCTCCCTGGAAAACCAGGCGTCATCGAGGTCCGATGAGTCAGGGGCATATTTTCCGGAAGACGCCACATCTGAAAACATCCACTCCAATGTTGATTACAGAGCCTCCTACCTTGCGGGAAAATGAGCCTTGAAGACAAGAAATATGTTGGGTGACATGCGACTTAGATATTTTTTGGTGGCGCTGAGCTTCGCTGTCGGACTTCAGGCGGTCATGTATTTGTTTCACCCTTCCAGGGAGTCCGCATTTTTGATTCACAAAGAGCTGCTCCGCAGGGGGGCGGCCTCGGCTGATACTGTGGTTTATCGATTTACATTTGGGGACATGTTAAAGTCACGCGTCCCCGAGATGACCCGCGACGTTGACCGCCGTGTCCAGGAATTTCTGAGTGGTGCGCGCGGATTAAAGCACGCGGTTATTGACCGTCGCTACACTGGCGATCCCCTGATGTTGCCAGAGGGCGTAGCCCTGGCCAAATCTTACGTTGTATCGATTGATCTTGTCTATTCCGCTCCAGGGGATCTCTATCAGGACATCAATCGGGGGCAAAAACTTGGACTTGTGGCCGGCAGGAAAATATCCGCGACTCTGGATCCAGATCATAACGCCCTGTTGATTGGCCAGATTGAGAAAATGAATGTAGACGAAATTGAGCGTGAGTCGGAGATTTACGCGCGGACATGGAGCGTGCATAAACTAAATTGTCAGGATCTGAAGCTGGGGTTTGGTTCAGGATTTGAATTGAAGCCTGGATCCGGCAGCGTG
>JBILMN010000196.1:0-5192 GCA_044375465.1 Oligoflexales bacterium
GCCATCAACTCGCGCACGCGGACAACATCCACGGGCTTGGATACGTTACCATTTTGTTTGAGTGAAGTGCCCACAATAAATCCCCAGGCAAGAGGCATAAGGCTCTTGATGTTTGCAGCGCAGACGCCACTGCCTAGGATTACGGGTGCATGACCGGCTGACTTTGCCACGGATTGGAGTTGGGCAGGGTCGACTGCTTTGCCAGTTCCTGCGCCGGAGACGATGACCCCGTCGGCGAGACCTCGTTTGACGGTATCTTCAACCTCGTCATTGATGGAGCGGGCGGCAAGCGGTGCAGAGTGTTTGACATCCACGTCAGCCATGATTTTGATGCCATTGGCGCATAGTTCGCTTCGGAGTCTTAGGAGATCATGGGCAATGCCTTGGATCACGCCTTGATCCGTAACGCGGGCTCCAGACAAGACATTGACTCGGATAAATGAAGCGCCGGATGCGGAGGCAATCGCCAGGGCGCTCAGACCGTCATTGCGAAGTACGTTGATGCCCAGCGGGAGTGGGCTGGTTCGTTTGATCTCCACAGCCACAGCAGTCATCATCGCCACAACGTGAGCTGGTACGCGTCCCGGATAAAACGGCACATCGCCAAAATTTTCCATCATCAACGCGTCGACACCGCCCTCGGTCAGAGCCTTGGCGTCCGCCACCATAAGTCTTGTGATGTCATCAAGTGATGTGCGAGCCAAAGGTGCTCCTGGTAGTGCGGGAAGATGCAGCATACCGATCACAGCGTGATTTTTGCTGGGGGCAATCATGGAAAACGGACCGTTTGTCATTTGGAGATCCTATTGAATGGGGGTCAGATTACTGTCAACCTGTCAGACGCTTCGAGACGCTTTAGGCGTCATGATAGATTTTGCCATATCCTATGCATGACATGCTAAGATTTCCATAGGTCCAGCCGTCGTAAAGTTCCTGCAAAGGCTCACCCCAAGCACTGGCCGCACCAGCCACAAACAGCAGCGGCGCAAAATGCTCCCACGTCGGATGGGCTTTCTGCCCGAAAGGCGCATGCTCCCTAAAATCACACAATGCAGCGAAATCTCGATCATGAAGTGCTTTCAGAGCCCACTCTTGAAATGCGGCAGCCCAAGGTTCTGGGGTTATGCTTGATGGTTGATCCCAGATCAACTCTCCGAGATTATGCACCATGCCGCCACTGCCAATCACCATCACCCCTTCTTTGCGCAAAGGGGCGAGGATTTCGCCGGCGCGAAAAATGTCTTGGGGGCCCGCATGGGCCGAGATCGCCACCGGAATCACCGGGACGTCAGCCTTGGGCCATAGGTGGGCCAGGGGCACATAAACTCCATGGTCAAGCCCTCGCGAATCATCGCGCTTTGCATGAAATGCCGCGCCTTTTAATAAGGCCACACAATGGTCAGCAAGGTCTGCGTCACCGCGGGCTGGGTACCTGAATCGATTGAGCTCTTCTGGGAATCCCGAAAAATCATGAATCGTGGAAAACTCTGACTGATAGCTCACCTCAAAACCCGCGCGACTGCGCCAGTGAGCGGACATGACGATCACCGCGCGAGGTTTCACCTCGCGACCGATGGTTTCCATCGCCAACTGCCAGGGGCCTCGTTGGATCAACTCTGTGGGAGCACCATGACTCACAAATATTGCTGGGGACTTTGCCATAGACATCAAAAACATGGCCTTTCTGGTGACCGAAATGTCCCTATTTAGAGATACAAAAAAACCTTTAGGGCGGATTTTTGCCGTTTAACGATGAGCAAAGGCGCCGATAAGGTGATTAACCGCGAAACATCTTAGCAATTTTCGCCGCAAAAAACGCCTCACTCCATAACCCTAACGATTCTCGCTGATCCGCTCGAAGAAATCTTTCAACATCCCTCATGGTATCTTGCCATTTAATATGTTTGATTCGCTCCCTAAGCTGCTCTTCTAGCCAACCTTGATCGACTTCAATATTCTGCCCTTTCCATGGGCCAGCCTGTTGCAGGGCATTTGTGAGCATTGAGAGATTGGGCTTAATCCTTCGAGCAATATACCAGGAAAAATCAAACCAATCGCGGCCTTTCGTGTATCCGCGGCATAGTAAAGCATGACATTTACCTGCAAATAGCGACGGCAGATCATGGGCCTTTATCGCAAAATCCAGAGGAAAATCCACGAAGGCCGGCACAAAATCCGAGCCATCGGGTGGATTAATATCAACTTCTACTTTAATTTGAATTTTTTTCTTGAGGTCAAAGTGATGCATCAATTTCAATTGTAACTTAATGCTTTCGTCTTTCAAAAATCGCATTTTTACGTGATTTTCTAGCTTATCTTGACCCGTGACTTCGATATTGTAGCCAAAAGTATTCATTATTTTTTGGGTTTCAGTTAAAAAAGATTCGAGGGAAAAATTGAGGTCCGGCTGATGAAGTGCGAAGTCGAGATCCTCCGAAAATCGATCCAGCCCATGAACAATGCGCAAGCATGTGCCCCCTTGAAACGCCGCCACTGTAAAAAATCCGCTTTTCTGCAGGGCAAAGAGCGCCACTTCCTGTGTGATTTCCTTAAGTGCATTCTCTTCATCTTCAGATGTCTGACATTTATAATGTTCTAGCTTTTTTTGAATGAGATCTTTCACTTAGCCTCCCGGGCAAGACATTCAAAGAAACGAATGACGTTCTTTCGCCTGTATGAATGAGCTAGAACATGCAGCTCGTCATAAGAATATGGGGTCGAAAGCTCTATAAGCTTGGATGGATCGATCCGCAAATCCGACTCGACGTCCTCTAAATGGTCGTAATTTTTTTGCCTCAAATAAATGAGATCAAAAAGCGCCTTTAATGGATTCGCCACGAGACCATTGCCCGAGAGACTCTCCACCCCCATAAAAAAAACATCGCTTGGTACATGATCAAAGGAGAACTCTCCGAGTGGCGTCTTAAATAACTTTTTCTTGGATAATTGGCACGCCGACGTCGTTACAAATACGCCCTCGGGAATAAGCCCATAAAACGCGAGTGCGGATTCAAAAGAGATATAACTTGGGAAGTAGAGTTTTCCTGCAATGACAAATTTTGAAATCCGACCAATACGTAGGTTGTCTCCAAACATATAGACGCCGCGCTTCAGTTTGATGATCTCTCGTGATTTTAAGGAACGAGATAATCCGCTCAATACAGCTGCGCGACTACCGGTAACGTGTGCCATATAAAGGTCGCGATCCGAGAAGACATCGGAATTCAGACACGCACGTAATTTATGGGCAAAATTCATATACCATCCAGAAACAGTCGAATTTAAACGGTATCTGTCCAATAATAGCATTATTCTATCCAGAAACAATCGTTTAACGCCTGTTATTGGATAAAATATGTTATGGATAATGAAATTGCTGGTCGCTCAGCAACCTGGCTAGAGACCATGACATCTGCGCTCCGCACTTTATCAGTGCGCCACTTCCGCATCACTGAGGTTTTCGCTCGTTGCCGTGTATGTGACCTTTGGGTATCGCTCATTGAGCACTTTCATGCGCCAAATCTGCTCCATCAGGACCACCAAGTCGCCGCGCTGATCGCGGCATAGGGATTGACTTTGCTCCTGGGTGAACTGCTCTAGCATTCTCTCGTCGTCGCAGTGAACCCAGCGCGCCACCGAATAAGGAAGTTGTTGGAAATCAACACGCACGCCGTATTCATTTTCGACGCGGTACTTCACGACGTCAAACTGGAGGACGCCTACGACTCCCAACCACAGGTCATTGCTATTGAGGGGGCGTAGCACCTGCACGGCACCCTCTTCTGATAGCTGGTCGAGTGCCTTATTCAGCTGCTTACTCTTGAGGGGGTCTTTGAGCTGAACACGAACAAAGTTTTCAGGAGAAAACACTGGAATCCCAGTGTAGATCAAAGACTCACCTTCTGAGAGCGTGTCGCCAATCTTAAAAATGCCTGGATCATGGATACCGACGATATCTCCAGCGTAGGCTTCCTCGACCAGGGACCGATCTTGGGCCATAAATTGCGTGGGCCGTGCCAGTCGGAACTCGCGCTTCATGCGAACATGATAGGCTTTCATGCCGCGTTCAAATTTTCCTGAGACGATCCGCATGAATGCAACGCGGTCCCTGTGCGCAGGATCCATGTTGGCCTGAATCTTGAAGATAAAGCCTGAGAATTTGTTTTCTGTTGGTTCTACGTCGCGAGTTCTGGTGTGGCGCGGTAGTGGTCTTGGGGCAATTTCAATCAAGGCCTCAAGCAATGTCTGAATACCAAAGTTATTCATCGCCGAGCCAAAATACACGGGACAAAGTTCACCGCGTAAGTACTTTTCACGGTCAAAGACCTCACCTGCCCCTTCGAGCATTTCGATTTCTTCGCGGAGTTGTTTGGCCATCTCTGGACCAATTTCTTTTTCAAGCTCTGGGTCATCAACGCCCATGCCCTTAAGTGCAACAGGGCGAGCGCGATCTGCGCCCTTTTCAAACACGAGAAGGGTTTTTTTGAAACGGTCATACACGCCGCGAAATGATGCGCCCATGCCGATCGGCCAGGTGGCGGCAAAGCACTGGATCTCTAGGACCTTTTCGATCTCGTCAATCAGATCAAAGGGCTCACGCCCCTCACGGTCCATCTTGTTAATGAAGGCGATGATTGGAGTCTTACGCATGGCGCAGACTTCAAAGAGTTTCTTGGTTTGACTTTCGACGCCATTGGCGGCGTCAATCAGCATCACGGCCGAGTCAACGGCAGTGAGCGTGCGGTAGGTGTCTTCCGAAAAATCCTGGTGACCAGGCGTGTCGATCAGATTGATTTCACAACCATCATAATTAAAGTTCATCACCGAGCTGGTCACCGAGATGCCCCGTTGCTTTTCGAGCTCCATCCAGTCAGATGTGGCGAACTTTTTGCCGCGCTTGGCTTTTACGGTTCCCGCCATCTGGATCGCACCGCCGTAAAGCAGCAGCTTTTCGGTCGTTGTTGTCTTACCGGCATCAGGGTGCGAGATGATCGCAAAGGTCCGGCGTTTTAGAATTTCTTTTTCGACGATGGGATGACTCATAGGGCCTACTTATAGGGACTGCACGTGGGGACGATGTCCGATGGATTGCACATTTTTAGCTCATAACGGCCTGGCTGGGCTTCATCGGCGACTCGCTATGCGAGTGGTATTTGCCAGCCATGACTGAAGGTGATAGCTTTTGTCACACC
>JBILMN010000197.1:0-5187 GCA_044375465.1 Oligoflexales bacterium
CAAGCATCATATTCTTTGCCAAGGATACGGCATTGGTCGAACCGAGGGCTTTTTGGTGCATCATCCCGGCGTAGCGTGGAATGATCGCTCCACCCTTGGCGAATACGGGAAGCCGGAAGACACCGTCCCGGTAAGTCGGATAGCCGTGTAGCGTAACACCATCAGATTTTTGATGTTTGCCATCCACAAGATCATACCAAAGGCCTTTAGGAAGTTGCACATCTGTGGCGTAAATGCTGGTTTCGGCTGCCGCAGTGATCAACAGATCTCCGAGCATGCGCTGATGACCAACGTTTCTTAGGTTCATTTCCTCAGGAAAGCGCATCGCCATCGGCTCCATCAGCGGAAGGCCAGTGTTTGATGCGCGATGAGCCAAAGAATAGTAGTAGGGAATCAAACTATAGCGAGTCAGCAGGTTAACGCGGTTACTTTCAACATGACCAATACGGTTTGGAGCCGTATCACGGTCGTTATCCAGGTTCATGACGTGACTGCGGACCGGAACATCGAACCATGTGGCGTTGGCAAACCACTGCGTAAAATTTTCCTGCGTCTCTGCGTGATTTAATGGCTTGCCGTCAGCGCGATTGCGATGAAAACCACCGATATCAGAGCTGTAGTAATCAATACCGGACCAGCTCACATGGTTGTGGCTTGTGATGTGCGATGCCAGTGATGGAAGATTCCCACCAATATCGCCAGACCACATGCCAGCCCCATAACGCTGAAGACCGATATTACCACTGCGTAGCATGGCAAACGGACGGTGACTGACGTGTTGCTCCGCAAAACCATTCCACAGACTCTTGGCCCACAATAGAGAAAATAGATTATGAATATCTTGATGAGCTGTTTTGCCAGGCTCTCCTGCGCCATGATAACAAGATGCTGGGTCAAACATCTCAGGCTCACCAAGATCAAGCCAATGGGCGTAAATACCCATATCAATTAGTTTTTGCCGTTTCGTGAGATGCCAGTAGCGACCTGCCTCAGGATGAGACCAATCGATCATACCTCCACGCCCCCACCACTCACTGGTATTGCCCGTCACCTCTCCGGTCAGATAGCTTGCTGTTTGGGGGTGTCCACATTCATGGGCTAAAAACCCGCGACTTTCCAGATCGTCATGCTCAGGCAAGGCTCGACCTACATAGGACTCCTCGATCGTCACAAGCCCGATGTCTTCTTTGGTCAAATAATTTTGGATCTGTCCTCGGGCGTCCGGAAAGTGCCGCTCGTCAAACTCAAGTGTTCCCATCCGGGTGTGATCACTGCCGGGGGACACATTACCAAACCATTGCAGATCCAGGAAAAACCCATCGATGGGAAAACCACTGCGGCGCATTCCGACCAATCGATCATTGACTTCGTCCCAGTTGTCATAGCCATACTCGCTCATCCAAAATCCAAACATTTTCCGTGGCGGCACGGGGGCCTTGCCAGTCAGCATCATAAAACGCTGACGAACCTCGGCTGGATCCTGCCCGGCAATCACAAACCCGCGGATCTGGTCGCCAAACAGGCCGACTATCCACTTGGATTTTGTAAAGTCCCACGTCTGTTTATAAATATTATCCAACACCAGCCCCCAGGCGTCTTTACCGGATCCAAGCGCCGTCACCACCGGGAACATCGCCTCACCCGTCGCCCCACCCGCATAGGCCGGCATGCTGTGGCCAAAACCACCTTTCGTAGCGATGATTTTGCCATTGCGGTCCAGATTCGTGTCACCTGCCGTCTCAAAAAGCTGACCAAGCCCATAAATCTGCCGCACGCCTGACGTTTCAAATGATAGACGCTTCCAATCATGAGCCAAATCTGGGGCACAGACGCGGGTTAAAAGTCGCTTGGCCGCGCGATCTGTGATGGTCAAGCATCCGGTCTTATATTCGGTCCTGGTCTCAGCGGTGGTGAAAACCGTCCCCGCATCATTAAAAACAGATGGCCCACCGTAATCTTGATCCTTGATCATTGGTGACTGATAAATGGGATCAAGACTCTTTCGTCCCACGCCATGAGTGAACTCAAAATGAATCAGTCCATCCGTCAGCCATTCAATTTTGATCACCTGATTCAGTGCTGATTCCGTGAAAACCCGGCGGACCACGTTTTTTTGTGTTGCCATAGCGGGTCCGGAAAATCCAGACAGCAAGACCGCCATCAATAACCGCAAGATATTCCTTTGCAGATTTTTGCTTTGGGTCTGATGATCACGCATCCTTTTCATTGTGTCTCCTTTACCCGCCCGTATTTTCTATCTTTTATCGTGATTTTTGGCTCGCCACATCGAGCCACACGGCAATAACGAGCACCAGCCCCTTGACCACGTATTGCCAAAAGGCTTCCATATTCGCGAGCGACATGCCGTTGTTTAGACTTTCCATCACCAGCGCCCCCAACAGAGCTCCCGCGATGGTACCCTTGCCACCCATGAGACTCGTCCCACCGATCACGCAGCTGGCGACGGCATCTAACTCCAGAAGCTGCCCGGCGTCTGGCTGCGCGCTTTCGACCCTGGCCGTCAAGATCATCGAAGCGAGAGCGGTCAGGACCCCCATCAATAGAAAATTCCCGAGTACGACACGCCGCACATTGACACCTGATAGGTGCGCAGCCTCGACACTGCCACCGACCGCGTAAACATGCCGACCAAACACAGTTTTGGTCGCAATAAAATTAAAAATGATCATCAACACCAACATGAGCAGCACAGGCGCCGGAAGGCCCTCATAGGCATTCATTGTCGTCATAAAACCCATGATCAATGCCGCGATCATCAAGATCCCAATCCACAAAGACCAGTCGCCCGACTGGGCGAGCCCATGCCGGATCGCTGACATGCGCCGACGCACCCGTGTCACCGCCATCATCAAGATCACAAAACCCGCCAGCCCCCAACCCACATTTTGCGGAATATAGGCCGAGCCAAATGTCTTGATCCAGCTATCATCCAAGGGAATGGTCACACCGGCGGTCACGCCCATGCTAAGTCCGCGAAAAATCATCATCCCGGCAAGGGTCACAATGAATGCCGGAACTTTTTGGTAGGACGTCAACCACCCCTGGACCAGGCTAATCAAGAGTCCCACGCCAAGTGTTCCAGCGAGCGCCCATTCGGGGGACACGCCTTTTTGCATGAGCATCGCCAACGTTACGCCCAGAAAACAAACCACACTGCCGACGGACAAATCGATGTGCCCGGCAACAATGATCAGCACCATACCCATGGCTAGAACACCGGTGACCGTCATCTGCCGAAAGAGATTGGACAGGTTACGCGGCTGCAAAAACGCGCCATCGGTCGCGTACTGAAAAATCATCCAGATTGCCACCAATGCAAAAACCATCGTGAGCGTACGCCATGATTGCTTGACTTTGGTCATCAGATCCACCGCGTTCGAATCGTCGATCACATGCACCGCGTTTTTCGTATCCATCACAGGGCTTAGTCCTTCCTTAAGAGAATCTTGTGGCCGCCGACATAATGCGTTCCTGGGTCGCTTCATCGCGACTGAACTCACCGGTCACCCGACCACCGCACATCACGAGAACCCGGTCGCTCAGACCTAGGACCTCGGGCAATTCAGATGACACCATCACCACAGCCACACCATCGCGCGCCATTTCGCCAACAATTTTGTAGATTTCAGCCTTCGCACCCACGTCGATACCCCGGGTTGGCTCATCCAGAAATAACACCTTCGGCTTGGTGAGCATCCACTTGGCAAGCACCACCTTTTGCTGATTTCCACCACTAAGGTTCTTCACCATAGCACCGATGCCAGGCGTTTTGATTCTCAGATCACGCACGTAGTCTTTGGCAATTCTTGTCTCATCGTCGTCATCGACAACGCCGAACCGGGTCAGTTGCCGAAGGCTTGCTAGGGAGATATTGCGCGACACCGTATCATCAAGTACCAGGCCAAGACGTTTACGGTCCTCACTGACAAGTGCAAGACCCCGATGGATCGCCTCCACGGGAGATGAAAATGTAAGATCCTCCCCTTCCAAACGTATGGTTCCCCGGCGCTGTCCTTTAAGGGCGCCAAAGACGGACATTAAAATCTCCGTGCGTCCCGAGCCCATTAGACCGGCAATGCCAAGAATCTCGCCTTTACGCACGGTAAACGACACCTCATGCAACAGGTCTCGTCCTGGGATCGTCGGATGGCTTACGGTGAGTTCTTTCACCTCTAGCACGGGTCCGCCAATGGATTTTGGGATCCGTGGATACAAATCCGTCAGTTCCCGTCCCACCATGTCGGCGATGACGCGATGTTCGTTGACGTCCCCGGCCGCATAGCTGGTGATGGATTTGCCGTCGCGGAAAACCGTAATCCGGTCTGATACGGCGAAGACCTCGTTGAGTTTGTGGGTTATGAGCACGCAGGCAACGCCGCGTTTTTTGAGGCTGCGAACCGTACCAAGAAAAACTTCAATCTCCGTGTCACTCAGAGCCGATGTCGGCTCATCGAGAATCAGGATGTGAGCATTCAGCGCGAGAGCTTTGGCAATCTCAACCATCTGTTGTTGTCCGATGCCCAGATCACCAACCTTGGCATGTGGACTGATATGGAACCCGAGATCTTTGAGCAAGGCAGACGTCTTGGCATAAACCACCTCCCAGTCAATCACACCAAAGCTGGCAGGCTCTCGTCCGAGAAAAATATTCTCGGCCACCGTCAGCTCTCGCACCAGGCTCAGTTCCTGGAAGACAATGGCTACGCCAGCAGCCTGGCTGTCTTTGATGGAAGTAAACGTTCTGATAACGCCATCAACAAGCAAATCCCCTTGGTAGGTGCCAAAGGGGTAGAGGCCGCTGATGATTTTCATGAGCGTAGATTTACCCGCGCCATTCTCGCCACAAAGTGCATGCACCTCGCCACGGGCGACGTCAAATCTAACGCCGTCCAATGCCCGTACTCCTGGAAACTCCTTGATCATCCCCCGAAGCTCCAAGACCGTGGTCGCCGCGGCCGATGCTGATGGCGACTTCAGCATCGATCAGGCCTTCTTGACGTTCTTGTAGACGTCATCTTTTTTGTGAAACCCGTCTTTGATCACCGTCGAGTCAAGATTCGCCTTATCGACCTGAATTGGTTTTAGCAGAATCGAATCCACGTCTTTTTTGCCGTTGTTCACTTTGCGGATGTCGCCTTTGATGGCCTCGTTCTTGGCCACAGCAAC
>JBILMN010000198.1:0-5161 GCA_044375465.1 Oligoflexales bacterium
GCCAACTCAGAAAGTCCGTCACCAAGATTCTTTTTTGGCGTCTGACGATTACAGGCGCGAGCCAACGCATCCGTATCCATCAGACCTTTTTTGCTAAGTGTGTACCAAGCTTTCGCACGGTCCTCGCGACCGGCGCGCGACATCGCATCAGACTTGATGCCAGAAAGGGTGCTCTGAAACGCTGCAGAACCGGCCGCCGGCATCGCGAGCCAACGGACCGCCTCGTCACAACCCAGTCGTCCCACCAGCTCATCCACAAATCGCTGATCTGGATTTTGCCGCACGTCATTCAAGCTAGCAGCAAAGGCGGTCGTAGCGGTCAGGCTGCCTGCAATGAGGCCGCTCATGAGGCCGCTCATGAGGCCACTGATGATGTTGGCTGGGACGATATTTTTAAAAAGTGTCATCATAAACCGCCCATTTAAAGATTAATTAAAAGGCGTTCTTTTTATAGATCATAAAATCATTTTTATCAATATAAAATTTAATTAATAAATTCATTGATTTAACCAACCTCTTTCAATCTCAGAGGGAAAACCCTTGGAATGAGACAAATTTTCGTTAGATTCCCCAACCATCTCGCCCCCCCACTCAGCGGCGCCCTAACGTCTTGACGATCGCAACCGATAACTTCACGAACGGGTCTTAATTTACGCCATGGCCAGGGAGGCCGCATCGCGTGGCAGGTGTGAACAAATCTTTAAAGGCTGGAACCGTTGTCTTCAAAGCCGGAGACAATGCGGACGGTATGTATCTGGTCCGCAAGGGTGAGCTCGTTGTTTACCTCGAACAAGCGGGCAAAGAGGTCACACTCGCCAAAATTGCCGAAGGCGGCATGGTTGGTGAGATGGCTTTGTTTGACCGTATGCCCCGGAGTGCTTCCGTGAAAGCATCCATCGACTCCGAGATCACCCACATCACAATGGATGATTTCAGCAAACTCATGAAGCAGATCCCCAAATGGTTTGTGGGACTCATGACCGCCCTGAGCGGACGCCTGCGCACCACCAATGATCGTCTTAAATCGCTGGAAACGGGGGCCAACGCGTCGAGCACCCCAACCAGCGCACCAACAAACGGCCCCACAAACGGACAGACGGCCACGACCTCCACCGCCGCAGCAAAACCATTTCAAGGGGTGATGCGGGTGATGCACGTGCTTGAACTGCTCTGGCATCGCGACGGCACCAAGGAAGGCAAAGATTGGATGATCCAGCGTAAGACGGCTGAGGACGAGCTCACCAAAGTCTTCGGCGAAGATCCAGCGAAAGTCACAGCTCTCTTGGACCTTCTGTGCAGCGAGGGCATCCTGCTTAGCAAGCAAGACGCCTATAAAAATCAGGTTCTGTCCATGCCCAATCGCGCGAGCTTGCGTCAATTTGGGATTTTCATGGCTCAGTTTGTCGCCGCCAATCCCGCCATGCACGCCGTGCCAGAGCCTCTGATGCACATGCTCAGATCCTTGGCACGCATGGCCCAAAAAGCTCCCTATGATCAATTCACGGTAACGCTGGAAGAGCTTATGGAGGATGGCAAAGCCGCAGGCGTCAACTCCGACGGCTGGGCCGGCCACATCCGCTCATTCAACAGCTTTGGCGAGTCTGCCAAGCCCGTAAAAACATCATCAAAATCAGGCCTCGGCATCCGCGTCATCAAGGTCGACCTGACCACTTTGATGAAAAATCTGAACGTCTACAATAAATTAAGCGAGAAGAAGCTGGATCAATAACCCGTACCGTCCAATCATTCGCAACTTCAGACATATCGCTACGTTATCGTTACCACAAATTTTTGGGTCATCTTTCAATTTTCGGGACGTCCGGTGAGGTTCTAGACATGTGGGACAACGTCATAGTCATTTTTGAAGTTCTCATCCGCCAGTTTATTTGGCTGATGATGCCGGCAGGCCCGGACGATTGAGAATTAAGACCGACACGAAGTTGACAGCCATGAACGCGCATGCGACTCTAGCCATCATTCATCATCTTTTTGCATTCGCACTCAGGGACAGCCTCGCAGGAGTTTCGGACATGGACTCATTGGGCGCCGGCATGGCCCGTGCGGATTGGGGCCTACAGCCTTTGCCAGAAGATGGTTGCCTGCGTGCCTGAATTAGAAATTAGACCGGGGTGAAAATGCAGATATTTGGCGACGAATTCCTTGTAGAGGAGATTGCGGTCTTACAAACAGGCGAGGAAATCCTCGCGAAAGCGAAGCGCAAAAGGCGCCAAGGTTCAAATCCGGACTGGGTATTTTACCTGGGCGCAAAACCATTTGCTCTTCGTTCAGTAGCGGATGGTCACGATTTACCTTCAGTTCCCATATCTGAAGGCTTTAGAATTTCCGATATGTCGTACACTGACAAAACGGTAAAACTTGAAATAACGACCTATTACGCCAGTCATCATGGAAGCGTGCTGGATATCTGGCGCATCAACTTCAATACCGAAGACATAACTGCTTCTGTTGAACATATTCAGCATATAGACACCAACAGCTAAACAGTAAGGCAAGAGACCGAACTGACAAGGCAAACCGGATAACCCGGAAAAAATCATGTGCTTGAAATTCTCAATTCAAAGCGACAATCGCGACTGGCGACACGGCCAAACTTGATTCAGACGAGCATGGCGGATTCACTCATGAATCGATGTTTGATGTACTGGAGATGATTTATTTAAGGTTAACGAAACTGTTGCGAAGAAGGGCTATGTCGTAGATGGCGGCGACGCTTCCTGGCCCGAGGACGATGACTCAATCGTGCCGATGCCGTTTCGTCCTCGGGCGCCGAAGGCGTTTCGACGCAAGGGTCGTCTTCTGGAAACTCCTTTCTATCAGCATCCGGATCCGGAAATGATGTCAGTGCAGAGCTGGCTTAATGTGCGTTACCGCTGGGTTTCCCTGCATGGGGCCGCGACCATTGACGGCACAAACCGCGCAGGTCTGAGACAACATTTTCATTACGGCGCGAGATCCTCGGTGACCTTGTCGCTTTTGAGCTACGTGACTCCTGATGATCCGGATCGAAGTGAGGTGGAGCTTCGCCTTAAGAGAAAGTAGAACGACAGTACGGAGTCGTTAGTTTTCAGTCAGCGTGACTTTGTAGAGGGACCAACAAAAAAACGAACTTGCCCGGATCATGACGAGCGAAATGACTCGGACAGGCCGCCGACGGGTAAGCCATCAGCAGGCCGTGCGCCGGTAGAATACTGGATCTGAATGCCGGCTGGGGGAGGTGCCGGTTCATGGCAGTCTGTCACCGAAAGGAGCGCATTATCCAGGCAAAGTTGCTAGGGGGCGGATGAGGGATTTGCTGATTTCGCGCGGGTGAAAGGTTTAGAATAGATTGTCGTCTTGGAAAATGCGCGGATCAGATGTCAGGAAAGTGAGGGTTTTGGTTTTTGTTTTTCCCAGGCCCGTTGTCATGTTACGCTCCTCGAGTACTGGAAGACTTTTTGGCTTAGCCGGTGCGCCCCATGCACAAATTCTTTAAAAGGAGTGAATCGTGCGCAAATTTGTCCTTCTATTGTTGTTTTTGGCGCATGACCTAAAAGCTAACGATTCATCCTCGGCCCTTGGCACGGGTGGGCTAGTGCCTCGTCCAAATTCGCGCGTAGCCATGGAAACGGAAGAACTAATGATAACACCGGATCGGGTGACGGTTAGCTATCTATTTTCAAATCCTACCAATCAGGACGAAGAGACAATGGTAAGTTTTCCGTTGCCCGATATCAATGGCGCGGATATAGAACAGACTATATCTGCTCTGCGTGGAACGAAGACCAGAAACTTGAGCGATTTGGTTGATTTTGCAGTTGTGGTGAATGGCAAAAACTTAAACGTGGAGACCGAGCAGCGCGCTTGGGTTGGCGCCAAAGATGTTACGCCGTTATTAAAAGAATTAAAGTTACCGTTAATCCCCTGGTTTCCGGAACCTGAAAAATACGGATCTGCATTGCGAAGACTTAATGAAGCACAGCGCAAAAAAATGGTGGACTTCGACCTCGTGAGCAAAGATTCTCTAGAGAATGAAAAGTGCGACTCTGGGCGGGGATGGGAATGGTGCCCGAATTTTCAGTATGTCGTAAGGATCAGC
This sequence comes from Oligoflexales bacterium, assembly GCA_044375465.1. Taxonomy (GTDB): domain Bacteria; phylum Bdellovibrionota_B; class Oligoflexia; order Oligoflexales; family RGVZ01; genus CAMDKS01. Next base: position 4,097 of record JBILMN010000198.1, read on the forward strand.
TATTTTTGGCGGCAACGCTTCCCGAAGAAATCCAAGACGCGAATTGTGCATAGTTATATCCCTTTGAAAGGAAGCGGCGTTGGGCCTTATGGCAATGGTGCTGGAATCAATCCAAAAGCAGAGATGAAAGCGCTGGATGATAGAGGGTTTTGCGGCTCAGAGAGTGATTTTTTCTTAAAACCTCCTCGGGTTGAAAATCTCTGCAATTCTTTACAGTCGATTGACTATATCCTGACTACAGCCAAGACGTGGAAAGGTGCGATTAGTAGATTCAAACTGACGCTATCTGGGATGCCGTTCGTCTTCTCCTGCTTCAAGGGACTGAAACGCACTGATATTGATAGTTGGGAGTTTACGGCCAATGATTTTGTTCCGACCGAGGAACTCAGGTTAGCTTTCTGTACTCGGTAGATTTTAGGGTCCTTTTAAATTTTTGGGGACAAAACGACTCCATGACTAAGACGGAGTCGAGATACAAAAAACAAGTGATCCCATAAACCCAGCCACGCCGATACAAAAAAATCCGACCTCTCGCAGATTGTCCATGCTTTGGAGTCGATTTGTAGTCACGAACTCGATGATGAAAAAAGTCTACTATTTATAGTCGAAATTCAAGAGAGAGTTTTGAAAAGGCTTAGTGGGATCATAATTGCCGGCAAAATGAAAGCTTGGATCGCGAAATATTTTCGGACTCTAGTCAATCGTCTCCGAATTAATCTCAAATTATTTGTTTAAAACCGCATACCGTCCAATCATTCGTAACTTCAGACATATCGCTACGTTTTCGTTACCACAAATTTTTGGGTAATCTATCAATTTTCGGGACGTCCGGTTAGGTTCTAGACATGTGGGACAACGTCATCAAAGCCTCTTTACCCGCTCGCACGCAACAATCCATGGCCCCCGACGACGCGTGAACCCTTTGTTCAGTTTGAGCGTGATCAGCAGTCCTCAAATACGTACTGCACTTCACTTGAAGACTTAAGTGATCTGCCAAGCGGCGGTGGCGTTGAGCAAAGTCCGAGTCTTGTCATCGTTGCCGCAATCTCCTCGGCATCCGTAACG
>JBILMN010000006.1:0-52161 GCA_044375465.1 Oligoflexales bacterium
TGCGCTAAGCGAATCACACGAATATTGGGAAAAATACCCCAAATTAACACTTGCACCGATCACAGCACGGCCGGCGGTCGGCTCCATATCACCGATGATGCATTTCAGCAGCGTACTTTTGCCAGCCCCGTTAACCCCGGTCACCGCAATCTTATTCTGCCGCTGGACCACCCCCGTGACGCCACTAAACACTTTTTTGACTCCGCCCTCAGGTACCTGGAATTCTTTGGAGACACTCTCAAGTTTGACAACATCATTGCCACTGCGAGGAGCCGGAGCAAATTCGAAATTAAGTTTTTTGGTCTCAGGAGGCATTTCCAATCGCTCAATTTTGTCGAGCTTTTTCACCCTTGACTGCACCTGTGCGGCGTGTGATGCCCTTGCCGCGAATTTCGCAATAAATTCCTCTTCTTTGGCTAATTGGTCCTGCTGTCGCCTGAAAGCAGCAATCTGCTGTTCTCGACGCAATTCCCGTTCACGAATATAGAAATCATAATTACCACTGTAAGTTGTAATCTGCTTATTCGCGATTTCCACGGTGCGCCCGCAAATCCTGTTCATAAATTCGCGATCGTGGCTCGTCATGACAATGGCGCCTTTAAAAGCTTTCAACCACTCTTCAAGCCAGATGATCGCCTCAATATCCAAGTGGTTTGTCGGTTCGTCTATAAGCAGGACGTCCGGATTGAGCAATAGGATCTGTGCCAGAGCGATACGCATCTTCCATCCACCAGAGAAGCTCTCGACCGGGCGATGATAAGTTTCGGGACCAATACCAAGACCGGTTAAAATAGCCTGCGCCCTGGATTCCAAATCGTATCCACCGCGAGACTGAAACTCCATCTGAAGCTCGCCAAATCGCTCCATGAACCGCATCATCTCGTCGTCGTCCATGGGCTCTTCGCCAAAACGCCCCATGCGTTCTTCCATTTTCGCCAGCTCTACACCAATTTCAGACACTTTACCTGCGCCAGCCATGCACTCAGCCAGCGCACTTCGCCCACGCATTTCGCCAATGTTTTGATCAAAATAACCAACGAGGACGCCGGGATCGACCGAAACCGTCCCATCGTCAAGATGATCTTGACCAACAATAATCTTGAAGATGGTCGATTTGCCGGCGCCATTCGGTCCCACCAATCCAATCTTGTCTCCAGGCCGCACCAAAAAACTGGCATCGGAGTAAAGAACCCGGTCTCCAAAACGTTTGGTTGCACGACTGACATTGATCATTGTTCTTGCCTCGAAATCGGGGCTAAACCCCATAAACGGTCGTTAAATCAGGGACCGGACTCTACAGGAAGTTGCGGCAGATTCAAAGCGACTGCTAAGACGCTCCATAACATAATGATATTATTATTTTTTTATCAGACTTCCGCCGCGCAAGCGCCTCGAACAAACACCACTAAAGGTCCACCCCACTGATCCGATGAGACTAAAAAGTGGCATGAGAGCTATCTCGGCATCAACCCTATCGCGTCGGTCATTCATACATGTTGAAGGCAAAAGGCAAACAATTACCCACACACCTGACACTGCTCATCGTCGTCGCCGGCTGTCGCACGTATCAAGACGCAGGGATCAAAGATGCCGCTCCCATCAGTCAGGATAAACATCAAAGACGTGAACTGGATATCAACATCGACGCTTTAACCAGGTCACGCTTTAAATTCACCGTCCATCAAGCCCATCTAAACGCCTGGAATACGAGCGACCAAACCGGCGGTCTCGCGACACTCGATCAACGCCTCACCCCGTACAAAATCGATGAATCATTGCCAGTATCAACAGAGCTACTTGGCTGGCTTACCACTACCGCCAGCATGACACGTGATGGTCAGAAGCTAAAAATCAACGATTTTCCTGGAATTGATGGTCCCAAATTCATGCCCCTAAGAAAAAAACACGATCTGACCAGCATACAAAGTCGTGACCTGTCATATTTCTTTGATCGATGTCCCCTGACTTTTATGGACAACCATAGCGGACTTTACAAGCATCTGATCACCAATATCGCAAATAATGACACCATTCGTTTAGCGTTCGCTCACCCAAAATCCCACCCGACGATTCATGCTGTGCAGATCCATCCTCGAGGCATCACGTGGCAATTGGACTGCGCTAATGCTATCTCCTGGAGCGACATGCCGGACTCCAATGTTCTGACCCAATTAAGCTTCAATCTCACTCTTGAGACTGACCGCGTGATATTCCCGGGTTCAATGCCGGACCCAAAATTCCCGATGACCAAAGCATCCGAGCTTCCCACCTATCAAAATGGTTTTGGCACCAGATTCTTTGTCGATGAGAAGAAACAGGGTACTGCTGACAGTGCCGTTCAACGTTGGAATCCCAAAAGACCCACTATCGTCATCGATGATCTGACATCCGCTTCCGGCGCCGATCTAAAGACCACAGAGCTCGGCCCATGGATTCAAGAGGCCCTAAAAATTGCCACCGCAGATTTGCGTATCAAGTTTCCGCAGTTTGGACAAAAGATCAAATTGCGCAGCGAATCGCCAAGTCTGCAAGCTGATATTGAGTTCGATATCCATGTTGATGGGGTCCACTCCGGAATCAATTTCAAAGTTGTTGATGATGACTCTGGCGAGATTCGACAAATTAGCATGAAAATCGCGCAATCGACTCTCATTAAACAAATAACATCCATGCTCAAAGGATTTGCGGATCTTGGACTCATCCAAAATCCTGAAAAATCGCTCAAAGAATCGATCCAAATGATGACGATCCATGAACTTGGCCATGCCCTTGGATTAAGACACAATTTTGAAGGTTATGGTATGTATCAGAATTGGGGTAATGATCTTCAATCAGCCATGTCCTACGCCCTACTCGGAATACCCATCGACTTCCTCACTGACCGCATTGAATTCAAACCTCACGACATTCTCAGTTTGAAAATACTGTACGCAGATGTAACAGCCAGCGTGCTCGAGTCACGACAGCAATTCATCCAGGAAATTCGAGCTTACCCGATGTCCCCGGACGATTTTCGACACATGACTGAAACTGAATTCAGCAGCGACTTACCAAAAGACCTCGAACGCCACCTACAAAAAGCCCTGCGGTATCTCGAGCAAGCCAATAACCCTTACCTATCCAATTTCAAAGCATCCGATCCCCTATGGCGCCAAAAAATCGCCGCGATTTACCAGACTGCCTACCAAATTGATTTGGATTTTTAAGTATTTCAAACAGTCCAAGGTCATTCAGATCAGAACGATCCATCACAGCGGACATACCGTTTTATCATCTTGTTTAAATGACCCTTAAAAAAGCTGTTTCTAACATCCAGACCATTGTCTACAGTCGCGCTTGAGCAATGACGGCATCCAAATCAAGTAAAAAACCTAGGCTGCGACTGAATTGCGACTCAGGGCCATTTCGACTTGACCATTCTGACGTCTGATCTGAGCGAGATGCTCATTTGCAAAGATACGATCGTTGATGTCAAGGAGCCTGATAGCACCGCTATTTGCGAGATTACGCACCCTGCTAAGGATACGGATCTCGGCGAGGCGATAGCGTGCTTCTTCAATTCCCTGAACCTGTTCGACATCCTCCATCCAGCTTTGCGCTAACTCAGCGGGTGCCTTCGCAAGCAGTAGCTCGCGAATGTGATCCGGAGACCCAATGAGGAAGGTCAATAGATCTTCACGATCAAGACCCATGACAATTTCGAGTAAATGGCCGTCTTTGATGTACGGTAGCATTTCGACGGTCACCAGCTTCAACTTGATGGCACGGGCTGCTTCCGGGTTGGTTTGCACAAGGTCAGCCATCAAAGCTCTCTGGTCGTCCAACGATGATTTTTCCAACAGATCGATAATAATATCACTTGAACGCAACTGCTCGGTATCATACTCAGTCCGAGACAAGACCTTCTTGTGGAGTGCTTTAGCCACATTCGCAAGGTATTCTTTTGGAATCGCGTCAGCTTTGCAGAGCTCGCGCATCAAGGCGACCTTAGCCTCCCCCTCGTACATATCAAACACCGTGCGACGACGGGCGTGATCAAGCTGAGTCAGGACGACACTCTGTACATGGGGCTTTTCCTCAGATAGTAAAGCAAAGATCTGAGGCGCCTCAAGGTTGTGAAGAAAATCAAACTGTTCCGTCCGCTTACGCGACATGATTCGAATCTCGCTGGCAGTCACTTTCGTGCGTAACGCATTCAGGAGATCAAGTGTTTGCTCATCCGTGAAAGCAAATGTCGCTTTGTAGTAATATTCGCTCAAATCATGCAAATCACGCTGCAGGTTGGGATCATTCATCATCCCAAAAATGATCATAGGACCAAACAGATGAACATAGCGGGAGGTCTGCTCGACCCCTTCTTCCTGGAGCATTCTTGTAAAAGTATCACGAGCAACCTTGGGGCTATCCGTGAATGCCTTGAGAATCTCCTCACGAAGAACCTCAATCTTCATTTTAATGGACAGGAGATCCCTTGGTTGTATCGGTACGGCACCAGAAATCTGGCCGGGGACAACACCACCGGCGTAAGCGTTTTCAGCGCCGTATCCCGAGGCCACAGCTTGCAGCGGTGCAGATGACTGTCGCATTTGCGCGGCAGGAACAGCCTCCATCATCAATTTTGCCTCTTTCGAGACCGATGCCATTCGCATAATTAACGCAGCAATGATGCCTGCCAGGACCAAAAAACCTGCGATGTACATCATGTATTCTTGGTTTTCGCTACCCTGCTTCTTCTCAGATGCGCTGATTTCGGCAGACTTCTCAGACGAACTGTTGGATATGGCTTTTTCAGAGGCCGACGATCGTTCTTTACTCGTCAAACTCGCGCTTTCTTTTGATTCTCGTGACTCCGATTTTTCGCTGGCAACCGATTCCTTGCTGGCTGACGAGTTTGTCGAAGTTGAGTTTTGTGATGTGTTGGTTATGATCTCTTTGGTCCCTGCTAACTCGCGAAAGATCTGCAGAGTCTGACGCAAACGATCGAGACCCCATGGATCTTGATTGGCTTTTGACGCCTCTGTTTCAGGAAAATCAACGACGGCAATATTCACGTTCACAGGGGAGGCGAACTTCGTCCGCGCCTTGATCAGATTGTAAATTTTAGACCGTGTCGCTTCTGGAAGCTTTTCATCAAGGCTGAGATCAACATCCACGTTTTCGATTCTCAGGATGCCGCGACCACCGCGCTCGCGAACAAGTTCTCTTTCAGGAAGGCCACGAACCGCGTCCGGTGAGACCAATTTGCCATCAATTCCAACATTGGACAGCACACACTCTTTCGGGCAATAGCTATCAATGGTCTGTCGGACAGCGTCCTGAACCTTCTGCTGGAGGACTTGCTTCAAACGATCTTCGACCTCAGCAGAAACGCCGATTTGCGGAAAGGCAACGGAGCTCCAACGTACATTAGTGAGGGGTGTGAGGGTTTTGAGAGCATTTGTCACCAGATGCCCTAGCCGTTCTTGATCTGCGGCACTCACTCGGTCATCCACCTGGATATCCACGGACATTTTGCTAACGGAGAGCTTAAGCCCCCCATCACTCGAGAGGCTTTCAAACCCAAGTTCTTCTGATTCGGACGCAGACTCGTCCACGTCCGCATCTACATGAATCAATTCACATGCGTCCCCACAATACTTTTGGAGGATTGCGGCGACCTTGTTTCTGGCAAGTGAGAGTGCATCCTGCTCAACTTTAAAGGCCTGATTTGATGCCGCCTGTACAGCTAGCGCAAACATCATGACAGGCATGGCAAGCAATCCGAATTTGCATCTAAAACTTTTCACGTCCACTCCTAGCGGGTTCTCGCAGAAAACCCATCGGCGTGGACGTGAATTACTTAACAGGGCAAATACTGCCCATCTTTTTTTGGAGGAGACTTATTTCAATGCCGTCTCAATCTCTTTGGTCATAGCCTCGATCGTATGGGCACCCATATAGCGACGTCCATTAATCACAAGGTAAGGAGTGCCAGAGACACCGATCCGCTCGCCTTCAGTACGGCCCTTTTCAACCATGGCTTTGCCCTTAGTTCCTTCAGTACAGGCCTTGAACTTGGCATCGTCCAATTTCAGGTCTTTAGCGATTTTTGCTGGCGAGTCCTTGTCCAAAGACGCCTGGCTCTCAAATGCCTTGTAATGGAACTCCCAAAACTTGTTTTGCTCTGCGGCGCAGTGACTGGCCTCTGCGACAATTTTGCTGATGCCCGAGTGATTGATGGGGAAATCAATAAAAATGTACTTAACCTTATCTTTGAATTTTTCAGTCACTTTTTTGAGTGAATCAGCGGCTGCTTTGCAGTGGGGACACTGATAATCCGCAAACTCAACAATCGTGACCTTGGCGCCATCTTTGCCTTTGGAGGGGAATCCATCTGCCTTAATATCAACCATGGGCGCTTCAGGCTTAACGACAGCGAGGCTGAATTTTTTGTCCTTTTTGATTTTTTCAAGAACAACATCACGCTTTTTCTTCATCTCCTCTTGTTTGACAATCTTAGAGATTTCCCCTTTGATCTGATCGAACTGATAATTTGGCGGGATTCGTGATTTGTTTTCGTCGTACCAAGACTTTATGGTTTTGTCTGACGGCTCTTTGACGTCAAACATCTTCTTTTCGATCTCTTCTTTTGGCTTATTTTGCTTTCCAGCCTCTTCTGTAACGTGGAGCTCAAGAATAAACGCATCGATCGCTGCTTTTGTTTGTTCGTAGCTTTGCGCCTGAATTTCAAACATTTGTTGTTGTTGTGCAGGCGTCAAATCTTTTTCTGAGAAGGATTTCCCGCCAAAACTAAACAATCCCTCCGCCAAAATTGGTGGATTGTACGCCATCAAACCAAATGCAAAAATTTTGAAAAACTTCACAATGATATCCTCCATAAAGAATATCTCTAAGGTATCCTTACGGGGGCTGGCTCGCAATATCAAAGACTGAGATTCTCAGAGGTCTTGGCGCTAACCTCAGAAGAGGTGCCGGGACGAGTGATGGCCGCACCCTTGTTGAGGCCTGCAACATCTTCGGTCGAAAATTGCACGGGCCTCATCATAAAATTATCGAACATTTCACGCACGATTTTCCACGTACCATTCGCCCCCCTGCGCAGATAGATCATCTTCCGACCATCAGATCTGAAGCGATTATCCCCGTTGAACTCCTGGTTCATCAGCGCAAGAGCGTATTTTGAATGGGTGACCACGCGGATATTCGTCATCTTCACCGACATCTGTCTGTAAGAGGCGAAAACCGCTTTCTTGTAAGCTTCGTAGGCCGATTTGCCCTTGCCGTTATTGTTAAAATCATCCGCGTAAAAATCAATATAACGACCGACGTCACGACTTGCCCAAGCGTCGAGCCACGCACGAGACGCCTTCAAGACATCTTCCACATCGTTTGCTTTGTTGACCTCAGAACTATCACGAGCGATCACGACGATCCCATGATTCGGTTGTAGCCATTGAGTGAGCGTGGTGATTTCATTATTTTGAAACGCTACGCAGCCCTCCGTAACCCTCGCGTCTTCGATGCGACGCCCTCCGACCCCATGCAACCAAATGCCATATCCGGTCTTACCGGAAGCCTGGTCCATAGGGTTGGGAAAGTTCAGGGGAATGGCAAGTGGGCCATACTTCTCGGGAGCCAGCTGCTTCGATGGAATCGTGCCCAGCGTGAAATAAATACCCTCCGGGGTTTTATTATCACCCTGTCGCTCCTTGTCACCTTCAGCTTTACCGGTGGCGATTTTAAACGTCTTGAGCACTCGAGACAGTGACAAGTCCTCAGGGAGCGTACGGAGATCCGCCTGATTTCGAGATTTATCAACCGTCAAGAGAATCATTTCCTGAGACTTTTGCGATTTGTCGGCCGCAAAATCCGGGGACAAAGCATATGCCACAGCCGGAGAGACCAAAGACAAGATCCCCAAATTTGCAATGATATTAAGAGGCGTGTTCAAGAACAGTCACCAAGTCTAAAGCGTGAACCATAAAAATCGACAACATTAAAGGCTGCATCATAAAATTCAGATCATAAAAACAGGGTCATATATTGCTTTTATTTTGTCCTATTTTACGACCAATAACAAGCCTACGGCGACAAATCGCGATACGGCTCAAGGTTCTGGACCAATTGCGCGAAATCAGTGGGTAACGGAGCTTCAAACTGGACCCACTGCCCACTTGCCGGATGCTGAAAGCCCAAAATCCAGGCATGAAGCATCTGTCGATGCACCGCTTTCAGCTGATCTTCAACGACTTGATCAAACAACTCACGACCAAGACAAATAAGGGATTTGCCGTAGGTTTGATCACCAACTATGGAACATCCCAAGTCTCTGGCGTGGATCCTGATTTGATGGGTGCGCCCAGTGTACAGCTTCAGGCTCACTAGAGAGAGGACACCGCGGTACTGGGCCTCTCTTTTGAAAACGGTCCGCGCGAAGCGAAAACCCTGTATATCTTCGCCACCCTCGCGTTCTTTTTTGTGCTCGTATTTTGCGACATCCATGGATGCAAATTTGGTCCGTTCCCTTGGATCTCGGTACAGGTAACTATCGCGAACCCAATCACCCTCTGGAAATGGCCCATTCAGTAAGGCCACATACTGTCTAAAATTTGTCTTGTCATGAAATTGTCTGGATAGGTGCGCATGAGCGGCATCTGTTTTGGCAACCACCATGACACCGGTTGTCTCTTTATCGAGACGATGAACAATTCCTGGCCGAAGGGGTTCCTGTTGATCCTCACCATCATCTTCCCCCGAACCTCGGCCGAGGGCGCGGCTGTGATGCAACAGTCCATGAACCAGGGTGACTCCGGTTTCGCCAGCGCCGGGATGGACGGCAATTCCAGAGGCCTTATTGAGGACAATTAAATGATCGTCTTCAAATAAAATCTCAAGATCCATGGGTGTCGGCTCGAGCAAGCTTGGCGCCCGCGTGAGTTCGCCGTATTGTATTTTGTCACCCTCTTTAACCTGGAATTTGCTATGCACAGCCTGACCGTTGACTGACACTAATCCTTGTTCAATCATAGCCTGAACCTTGCTGCGCGAGAGGCCATGCAGCTCACGGCTCAGGTAGAGGTCCAAACGAACACGCCCCTCATCGAGGGGCGCGACCACCATTTCATACTTCAAATCCGACATCACTTCTGTCCAGCCTGCCAAGCCTCAAGTCGAGCCGCGTAAGCAGATACGATCTTTTCCAGATTTGGCACATTGAGATAACGCAAATAACTGCGCATAAAACCCTTAACGTAGACCACCTGAGGCAGGCGGTCGAACCGGTTGTTCTCCATTCCACGAATATACTCAAGCGAAATCTTTGTGCGCTCCTGCATTTCATCGTGGGAGACACCTGCCATTTCCCGAAGCCGTATTAAGATCGACCCATCCGCAATATCACCGTCATCCATCACAGACAGAAACTTCGTCTGTAAACCCTCGTCATGACTGCCAGAAGCCTGAGTCTTGGTAACCTTAAGGGTGCTGCGACTGGTCTGAATCGTCTCTTGGCCCAGGGGTGCTTTCAGGGGCTGCCAAACATGAGACTCGATGGTCCATTCGCTGCTAAGATCTTGATCCCCACGGACTGCGGTCAAAGATCGGTCGTAGGCGGATCGCCTATGCTCGTCGTTTAATACTTCAAAAGCACGCTCTAGCTCATCAAGGTGTCGTGCTAAGTCATCCGCACCTGCCATACCATAAAGCGCATCGCCACCATTAGAATAGAGATTCTTTAACCGCAAATAGGCCTCACGAATCATCAAGCGACTGGCCGTTTGATCGACGTTGAGCACCTCATAGAAATTGGGAGCCGCAAAAGCCCCAGGCAATCCAGCAAGGGAAGACGCACCAACTTGGAAGGACTCAAGATTCATGACTTATGTTTCTCCTGTATAGATCAATCTAGAATAGACAAAGATAAACAAATGTAAATGCAAACCATATTCAATACAAAAACAACATGGACACACAAAAACCACGCGCGCGCCTAGTTCTCACAAACCTGGCTGAGTTGATGCTCCCAATAAAGGTCCTGCGGATACTTGAATGCCACAATGGCGGAGCAACACATTACAGGCGTCACTAAGCCTGCGCGCAATTACCGAGTGCGGGAAGTCCTGCAACAAAAGTCGCTTATTTCTCAAACTCTTCCACGCTGTCTCATCGTAATTCAAATAGCCCAGATAGCCTGATGTAAAACCAAAATAACGTTGAGCAGCCATTTCCATCGCTCGACCAATATCGACATCCGCCTGGGATCTCGTCTGATTCACCAAAATCCCCATGAATCGCCCCGAAAGCGCGGTCGCCATCGGCCCAATTAATGATGGATGGGACTGGTACAGAAGACGAAGTTTCTCGGTGTAGCTCCTGCCTGGCATACCGGGATGATCTTGACTCATGGCGTCAAGAACCATGGCCCCTTCATCACTGCGCCCCAGTCTGACTGCTGCATGGCCCAACACGCGCAGGAGTGTTGCCCGCATAAACAGATAGGCATTTTCAACCGAAGTCGGCTCTGGTAAGGCTGTCAAAATACCTGCATGCGCACAGCAAAACAGATCAATCGTATGCCGACTCGTTCCGGCACCCAAATCAAGCAAGACGACTTGATACCCTTGATCACCAAGCGATGTAATTCCAGACCACAAACGTGCAAAGCCATTGGCATTGAGGCTATCTGACACCGCCCAGGCATCGTCGCGCTGCGCTGATGCCACACTAAGACCGTCCACACCACTGGGTGCGAGAACTGCCGTTAACTCTGATCTCTGATGCACCAACCAGTCACCGAGATTCGCGGGAGCCGACGTCATCCCAAAATAGGTATGCAGATTCGCGCCACCCGTGTCGAGATCAAATGCAGCCACTCGCAAACCAAGCTTCGCAAGACGCGCAGCCAAATTTGCCGATAACAAACTCTTACCGACCCCTCCTTTGCCACCGCCGACAGCGATGATCAACGGATTAGAGGTCACAGGCGCATCACACTGCGGGGGCAAGCCCAGAACCCAGCCCCGGTGCCTTTGGGCCAAAACAGATGTTGGCAATTCAATGAGAGCTGATGACCCTGATGACGCAGCGGCTCCACCTGACAACTTCGGTTCGTTCAACGTCCATAAAGAGGCGTTCTCGCTTTGCTGCTGCATCATGGTTCAGATCCTCGCTGGGCCACTGTCATGCCGAGCCCTCCCAGGGCATCGATACAACAGGACACAAAAAATCCGGAAAGGGCACGTCTCATTGAGGCTATCCCAACAGAATACCACTTCCATAAAACCGGTGACAACTATTTCAGCGGTAAAACTAAATTTAGGACCAAAGCCAGTCCAGCAAACAAGTAGAAACCAACCGCCCGTGACAAAACCCAGTGGAAGGTTGACTGACGCAGCGCAAACCACGAAACCAATGCACCATGTGCGATAAACGCACCGATCAAATACAAATCCAGTCGCGCCATGCGCTTGATGACCACATCGTCACTTGCCATCCATGCTTGATCGGGCGGAAGCAGAGTCACAACCTTTGGAAGCATCTTCAGCAGCAGAGGATCACCATGCCACTGAAACCAGCCCAGAGTCGCAGCGAACAGCAAGGCCAAGACCACCGGCTGAAACTTGAATAGCCTGGCATCTTGCATGCGCATGCTAATCAACCCCATGGCTACAATGAGGCCAAGCGAAATCCATGTCATCTGATCGATTTCACCGAAGCGGTACCAGCACCACAACGCTTCAAGCCCACCCATAACGATGGCTGCGGCGATCGCCACATTGAGACTCGCAAACAGGTCAACGATTGCAAAAACGATCAATGGCAATAAGCCCACCAAGGCTGCTTCCACACTCATACGCCGTGGACTCCTCTTTAATCCTTAAAACACCTTTGCTGCGCTTTGGGTGACCTTGAGCTGATTCATTTTAAATCTTCCGGGAAGAGCTGATTTTGGCATGTTCTCCCCGCAAAGAAAACCCTTTAACTGGCCCGGTCCGTGAAAGAATCTTAAACTCTTGAAATCATTTCGTGGTTAAATTTTTCAGAGTACGCAGCGATGCCAAAACGCATCTGTTCAAAGGATTTTGCCTTCATGGTCACCTTCCAAAAACTGTGACCGAACATAAACCATTTTGAGGCTGTGGCCGCGAAAAACCTGAGTTTTTGGAGACCATACTCCTCTCGGCCATCACTTTCTGCGAAATGTTCCTCAACGAGATCGATCAGTCGCAGAAAGGCGCTATAAAACTCGCGTGCTTCCTCCTCGGGAGAACGCGGCGCACGTTGACCCTCGCGCCCCAAAGGCGTATCCGAAAATCCGAGGTCTTCAGCAATTTGCCATAAAATCCAAGGGCGTGCAGTTGCGGCGCGTGCGATCATCGCACCGGAGCAGCCAAGTTCTCTAACCACCTTGATAGCATCACTCGCTGTTTGAATGTCACCATTGGCAACCACAGGAATGGCTCTGCGCTTTGCCACCTCACCCACCACATGCCAGTTGGCTGGCCCCTCATGCTTAGCCTCTTTGGGTCGCGCGTGAATGGTGATCCAATCAGCCCCTGCGTCCTCAAGAGCCGCAGTAAAATCCAATAAATAATCTTCATCGACCTCTTTATCAGCACCACCGCGAAGCTTCACACTTACCGGCACTGGGGAGTGTTTTTTTGTCACACGGACCACATCGGCTGCATACTTCTGATCCCCCATCAGTCTTACGCCCCAATTATGTCGCAGCACGTGAGACTGCGGACAGCCCATATTGATGTCGAAGCCCCACGGACAAAGTTCCAGTAGTTTTTGAATGCTCGGCGCGATGAACCGCTCCTCATTACCGAGAAGTTGGGGCACAAAATATTTCTCACCATCTGCAACCCGTAGCTCTTTAGTCAGATGCAATCGTTCACTGGGAAGCTTCCGGGTTGAAAGCATCTCTGTAAAGCGCAAAGCCCTCAAAGATTTTGGGGTGTACGACTGGACAAGCTCGCGGAATGCCACGTGACTAAGACCAACCATTGGAGCAATCATATATGGAAATGTGATTCCGAGTTGTTTCAAAAGCCTGATCCTCCCAGCGGCTTTTCACCTAAATTGGAGCAAAAATCCATGGAATTCGCATTGCGGCATTCGTCAGGGACCAGCAAGATCGGTTAATTTTATCGTGACCACGCATGCGGCTTTTGAGCTAATTTGGACCAAAATTCCATTGAATTCAGGTTATTAACTGAGAAGAAATCCCCAGGCCGCCCTGGGGGATACCCGTTATGAATATAACGTGAGATAATCAAAGCATTATTTGGAACCCTTCGTCTGGCGGATGCGATGACTCAAGACCATGATGACTTAAAAATAGCCGATCTCATCACGCCGATTTCTGGTGTTTTTTCGGGAAGTGCCGCGGTCGCCTCTATTTTGACCTGGCCCACCATTCGGACTGAGGGATTGGTCTTTGTGGTTGACGACAAGGATCAACTGATTGGAGCCATTCAACAAAAAGAAATTGTCTCGGCACTTATTAATAAGGCCGAGCAAGCCCCGCTTAAGGACATCATGATCCCGCTGAAGGAGTCCGTGACTAAGGACTCGACCTACCGAAACATCAGCGAACTTTTGGTGAAAACGAGATTACGCTTTGCCCCGGTCACAGAAAATGGACGCCCTGTTGGTGTTGTCTGGACAGATAGCTCCATTGCGGCTCTGTATCGTGCCTACCGGGAGAAATTTGAGCAATGGAAAGATGGACAGGCCAAAATCCAGTACCGTGATGAGTTCCTGGGAATTTTGGTTCATGATTTGCGGTCACCTTTGAGCTCGATCAGCGCCTGCTGTGACCTTATGAAAATGGGCGGCGAATCCGTACCAAAATCTTTTGTTGACCTGATTGAAACAATCAAGAAGAACGCGTTTCGATGCATCGATCTGGCCCAGGATCTCTTGGAGTTTGGCAAACTCAATCAGGGACTTAATGTCGATCTCCACGAGAAAGATATCCACACCGTTTTGAACGATATTGTTCACAACCTGAAAATTCTAGGTCAGCAACAATATGGCATCGAACTTAAAACCGAATGGTGCGACCAGGTTAGTGCCCTCATCGATATTGGGCGATTCACCCAAATCATCGATAACCTCGTGATCAATGCGTTCAAAGTGACACCTCGCGGTAAATCGGTAACCATCAAAACCGATATCGTTGATGACGTAAAACGAAGCCAACCGGCTTTACGCATCCAAATTATTGATGAAGGACCAGGTATCCCTCGGGATAAAATCGCATCTGTTTTTGATAAATACACGCAGCTTGACACACCGCAACAGGGTACCCAAAGTCAGGGGGTTGGACTTGGACTTTCAATCGTGTCGCAATTTGTCCGGCTACACAATGGTCAGATCTTCGTCGAAGGGGGCGGGGAGTCTACAGGGCATGGGGCTATTTTTTCTATTGTGCTACCAAATGCTATCGTTAAAGAAAGCGCACTGCAGCGCAAACCAAGCGATCAGTTTAAAATACTGGTTGTCGATGATGACGAAGACATCCGCCAGGTTATTGTGGAGATACTGGCAAATCTACCCTACGAGGTTCGCACCGCATCAGATGGCTTGGAGGCCTATGCTGTTTTCTTGACATGGAATCCAGATCTGGTTCTGTCAGATGTCAAAATGCCCGAAAAAACTGGCATCGAATTGCTACATGACATCAAACTTGATAATCCCAATATCCCTGTGGTGCTGCTGTCAGGCGCCCTTGACGAATTTGCGTCCACGCATGTCAAATCAGCGCTGAATCCGGATGCTTATTTGCCCAAACCGTTTCGCTCAAACGAGCTCATTGCCCTCTGTAAATCCATTCTTAAAGATGAGCTCACTGGCTCATGAGAATCACGGGACGACTTCTTCTCGGCTGGCTACTGGGGCTATGGTTTGCCCTCATTGCTTACCCCAGCCTCACCACCGCCCTGCCGATCGGCTTTGGATATAATCAAGGCGAGCTTGAGTTCGTTGAAGTACGCTCCAAAAACTTCCGGGTCTATCAGGATCAACGGGCTCCTGAGGACGCAAAACTCGCGCTGATGTCACTAGAAGCAGCAAAACCGCACATGGAGCGTTGGTTTGAGACGCGTCGTTCCTCTCCACTGGTGGTTAATATGTCCGCAGCGAGTGACCACGCGTCATTCGCAAATTTTGTTACAGACTCCATCGAGTTACAAACTTTTGGCCAGGGTGGACGGGATTTGGCTTGGCATGAGTACACCCACTCTACCATGTATCGGCACCTGGACAATTGGTTTGGTCCCGCGGGGGCCATCATTCATTTACCATGGATGGAGGCTTGGTTTCTTGAGGGTCTTGCAGAGGCCATCAGCGTGTCCATTGGCTCGGATGAACAGGCAGGTATCGAGAGATTTCAGGCTCTCACCAATCAGTGGCCCTCATGGGACCGGATTCACAGCCTTTACACGTCTGGACCATTTAACTACCGTGGCTATGCGACCAGTGGAGCCTTCGTCTCATGGATGTTGCGCTACAAGGGGGCTGATAAACTACCGCAGATGCTGCGGACATTTCAAAGTGACTCCATGCCATGGTTTTGGCCATGGGCATTGACCCCTTTCAATAGTTTCTGGCCGATGGACAACGCACTGAGATCCATGACAGGCCAGGCAGGACGAGAGCTTTATGAGCAGTATAAAATTGATGCGACTGCGCACTGGAAGAGCGCGATCACAACTCCGGTACTCGCCGCTAGAGCATCCCGGGAATCAGCTTTGGAAAGTTCATGGTTGTGGCACAGCCTTGATGGGCGACCTCTTGCCACATCCGCACCGGAAGATGCCGCGAGTTTTCAATGGTCTCAAAGTCGCAACCTGAGATCATGGATCACCGCGTATTTTCCCAAGGCCAATCAGCGGCGTTACAAAATAGCCTTTGCAGATCGTCCGTCAAAAGCACCGCGACATCTCCCCCGACCCGGAGCCACATGGATCGACGGCCCCTGGATTAGCGATAAAAAAATTCATTGGCTTGAAACATCCACTCAAACGATGCGGCTTTGTGAAGTTCCGCGGGCACAGTTTAGATCCTCAGCGGTCACATGCACACTGGATACCGTGGTACCGGGCCATCTGCGTTATCTTGGTTCCAGGCATGATTCCACAGCCACGTTTGCCCAAGAGCTTGTCATCGCGCGAGACGTTGAGTCCGTGAATGGCGATCAACACGAGTTGATCCTGGTAAATACGAGTACAGGCACGAAGATCGTCAGACCCATGCCCTCTGGCGGTCGCCCTATTAGCTTCGCATCAACGGCTATGAATCATTGGCTATTGGTGGCCGATGATGCGTGGCGCCATCTCATCAAGTTGAGCGCTGATGGTCAGTGTGATGGGATGATCACCTTGGCCGACTTTCCAGTGCGCATCATTGACTCAAATACTGAACGCCCCCACGTGATCATCTACACCGCAGAAGGCTACATAGCGCAGGCTCTCGACCAGGCGACATTTCCAATTCAACCATGCAGACTTTTGACCTCACGAACATCACCACTTCTGGCTGCCGTAAACTCCAAAGAACCCCTCTCCTTGCAGCAGGCGATAGATCGCTCCAACACCTGGACGCGTACTAAAACCACTTCCGCCACTGCCATGATGAATCAAGAGCGCTCTGCGAGCGACAATGCAAAAGAAATCAGCAAACAGAACGAGACATCCAACACGTCAGGGGCCAAAGTCAACCAATCAGAAGCCACCACCGAGAGTATCGCTCGACCAGCAAAATGGCGCGGACGGCCCCTATTTGTTTTTCCTTGGCTCGGCGCCGACGATGCCATGGGAACCCAGGTCGGCCTGATATCCGTGCCACTTATGGATGAGATGCAAAATGAGAGTATTCGCGCGACAGTGTTGGTAGGGATTGCGAGCCGATTCCCCTACCAAGACGTCACGCTCACCAGCACCCGTTTCGCTCCGACATGGTCGTTATCTGGCTTCAGAGCTCAAACTTACAATGGTCGCTACAAAGATCGCGCATCTGGTCTTTTGTATTCTAAATACCTTGAGGAATCCGGCGTTCATGCCGACGGGTCCATCACCTATCATTGGAAGTATCTGTCTACCGGTATCAACTGGGGCATCAAGTCCTCCCATCTTAAACCCTACATTGGCCCCGCGAAACGAGTTGGAAAGTTAAATGAAATCTACGCCGGCACAAACGCATCCATCAGCAATGGCCACCGTTTATTTGCGAGCTCGTCTCTGCGGGCCCGTGCCGCAACTCAGGTCATGAATTCTCTGTTTCAATATGATGTGGTTGGCGCCTCACTCACGGGAGGCGCAAAAATCAATGCTGGAAAAATTGAATTAGGGCTCGACGCCAGCAGAACGCGTGGGCCTAAGCGCCGCGATCTCCAGGAGATGTACCAACCACTCAAAACACTGATCCCAGGCAGCGGTGGCGGCTACAATCAAACAAGCTATGCGGTCAGTCAAGATTATGGGCTTTTCACTCCAGTATTCGGAGAGAATCAAGCCCGAGCGCGGATTCTAGCCACCCACCCGGTCCTTAAGGATATCGATAAATTCACCGGACTGGTTTATCTAAGTCACATGGATCTCAGTGGATTTTTCAACTACGGGACCGCATGGCGCACCAGCAAATTGCCACAAACAACAAACCTGATCGCAGCTCAGGGCTACAATCTGGATCTATTTATGGACAATAAAGGCGTCAATTTCAATTTAGGAGTGGGAACTGGCCAGGTTCTAGGAAGAACCTGGCAAGGATATTGGACCTTTGGATTCGATGCCTTCTTTTAGCCTATGGTCGAAACTTAGGCCTCTTCTTCCGATACCACTTTCGACGACGTTGCCACAGTCATCACGCCGGAAGCTGTTCGAACCTCGCGAATATCAATCTTTTCAACCGTCCGGAGATAACGCTTTGTCGCCTCAGGAAGATTGTACCAAATCCGCAACGCGAACAGGGTGCCTATAACAGCAAAAGGCAGCAGAAACATCGGCCAATACGTCCAGCTTTTCGTTGTCAGATATCCCAGGGAAATCGACTGCAGACCGCTACCTAAATACACGCATCCATCCACAATTCCAGAGGCCGTTGCCGTTGCTTTACGACCTCCAAAATCAGCGGCAGCCGTACCGGACATAATTGAGTGGACGCCGATTACGGACAATGTGATCAAGACCGCACTCGTGCCAAATAGAACTGTATGATCGGGAATCGCGTAAATCATTACCGCGCAAAAAATCACCATGGAAAAACTCATGATGGCCGCCGGTGGACCGCGTCTGGACTGAAACAACTTATCGGACATGATCCCGGCAGAAAATCCACCAACAATGCCCGTCATGCACAGCAAAAGTCCCCAGTTTTTCAAGAAAAACTCCGCACCAATCTGCGGCACTTCTTTTGCAAAAACAAAGTACCATTGGATAATGCCGTTACGCAGCACACCAGATGTGAACTCAACACAAGCAATCGTTAAAAGCACCGGGTTGGTGAAAATTCTTTTAAGCAGAGCCTTCACCGCCAGATCCACTTCGGCTTCATCCGACGATGCATCATGGGGATCGAAGTCACCAAATTTCGCATGAGCTGGTGAGTCTTTGAGTAGCCACAAATCGATTAAGGCCCAAACCATCAAAATACCGGCTGGAATAAAAAACACAAACCAGTATGCATCCGTACGACCGACATCTACTGCCAGAAAGGTTCTCAGAGTTTTTTGGAAGCTCGAAAGTTCGACCGTCGGGTTCAACTTTACAGCATCGGCAATGCGCTGCCCCCAATCAAAGGCAAAATACACGCCAAATGAAATCAACGTCCCAAAGATCGCCCCAAACAACCCTCGCTCCCTGACGTGAAACCAGTAAGCTTTAACCTTGATGATTGAGACGGCGCCGTAGCTCTGAAAAAACATGTTCAGTGAGTACAGAACCATCATGGTAAGAGTCAGATTCAAATCCCGCCCGCCATTGAGGAAATAGAAGACCACTCCACCCATCATTATATTGGCTAAACTCGAACCAATTGCAGCAAACAACATGCCCTTGCGCCCGCCCATCCGGTCCACCATGGGACCTGTGATGAGGAAACTGAGACCGTAGACAATAGTTCCAACACCAAAAATATTACCGAAATCCTGCTTAGACATCATATCGCCCAGAGCATTTTTCGACACACTGAGGTTGTAGCGAGCCATGTAAAGGAAGGCATAAGTCATCCCTAGCGCAAACCAGTTATAAAAACGGTGCCACATGAAACGAGGCGAGTGTCCTAAAGGATTATTCCTAAAATAAAGGCCGATCACGACCAGCATCGTCACGCCGACGATTAAAAAATCCACGACAACCCCCTCGCGTAAAAAAGTTCCACAAAAACGGACAAAAACTGACAAAAAAGGTATCCCACCGTGGCAGGGTCGTACCGTATCCTAGATCTATTTTCAATGATCATTTACCGCTGAATTTTTTAATCACTGCGCCCATTTGACACTTTTTGGAGTTGTCGTAAGCTCACGACTTCGCTAGGGTGTCGCCCTGAAACATGGAACAAACTCACGGAGATCGGACGTCATGGGACTATTTACTGGTAAAAAAGGCATCATTATGGGTGTCGCCAACGAGCATTCTTTGGCCGCCGGGGTTGCAGAATTTCTGAAAAAAGAGGGCGCAGAAATCGGCCTCAGCCACCTACCGGACAAAGAAGGTGGTCCCGCAAAAATGCTGCGCCGTGTCATGCGCGTCGCCGAGCCTTTGGGCATCCAATTTGTCAAACCCTGTGACGTCAGTAGTGACACCGACATTGAGCGGTTTTTTGCTGATGTCCGCCAACACTTCGGGGTCATTGATTTCCTTGTACATTCCATCGCCTACGCTCCCATGGATGACATCAAATGCCCCACCATTGAAGCGAGCCGGGCTGGCTTCCTCAACGCCATGGATATCTCTTGTTACAGCTTCATTGCCTGCGCACGGGCGGCCGCTCCATTAATGGAGCGTGGGGGAGCGATGGCCACCATGACTTATTATGGAGGAGAGCGGGTTGTCGGCGGCTATAACCTTATGGGACTGTGCAAAGCAGCCCTGGAATCAGCAACCAAATATCTCGCATGGGATCTGGGACCACGGGGCATTCGCGTGAATGCTGTCAGCGCCGGGCCAGTGAAAACCCTTGCATCCTCAGCCGTTGGGGCCGGCGAGATGCTCACCATGTATGAATCCATAGCACCTTTGGGTAGGAACATCACAGCCGAAGAGGTTGGTCGATCCACAGGGTTATTGTTAAGTGATCTCGCCTCAGCCACAACCGGTGAGACATTCCATGTCGACTGTGGCTATCACGTGATGGGAAGCCCCGGCCGCGCCGCGCTTCCTCCAAAGTAAATCAGCGATATGATTCATGCAAAGAACAGATCGGCCATAAGATAAACTCAAGGACACCAACGCCGTCAGGCCTTCATGGAAGGACTGACGGCGTTCCTTTTGGTGGGGGGGGATAGGATCCAAACCCTCCAATGATCCGTAAAGCTATCAAAAAGGTCACAAAAAAAGTCTTAAAAAGTGTCAAAAATGTACCGTTTTTTTCTCATCAAATTCTCATTTGTAGAATCACTTACCTTATTTTAATAAAATATAATCCACTGTAATCATGTGAAAAATATTTTTATGCTTGCCAACTCTTCTGCTTCTCCCGTAAACACCTTCCTACGACCAATCACCCATCTAGTGCCTACGAACCGACCATGCCGGGAGGAATCATGCAAATGACTTTGAAGGGTAAAAACATCCTGATTACGGGAGGAGTCCGAGGCATCGGTAGAGCCATGACAACCGCTCTAGCAGCTTCCGGCGCTCAAGTGTTTGCTACTTATGTCAGCAATCAGGCAGCAGCTCAAGACTTCATAGGCTCATTGAGATCACAAAGTCAGGCCGCACACGCATTCAAAATGGATGTCCGTGACGCCAAACAGGTTGAAGACGTTGTCTCAATCATAGAATCGGAATACGGCAAGATCGATGTCCTCATCAACAACGCCGGAATCGTAAAAGACGATTTGATTCTAGGAATGGAGGACACCGCTTGGAACGATGTCCTTGCGACAAACCTCAGCGGCAATTTTCACGTCACACGTGCAGTGGCCCGTCACATGGTCCGCAAACGTTCAGGAAATATCATCAACATTTCTTCCGTCGCAGCATCACGACCGGGCCGCGGCCAGGTCAACTACGCTGCCACCAAAGGCGGTGTCGAAACGATGACGAAAGCGTTGGCTGTTGAACTTGCGCCACGCAATATCAGGGTCAACTGTATCGCACCGGGAGTTATCACAACCGAAATGAGTCAGGATGTCCGCGACGCAGCCGGGGACCAAATTCTTGAGAATATCCTCCTCAAGCGCTTTGGTACTCCGGAAGATATCGCGAATCTAGCAGTGTTTCTGGCCTCAGATCTCTCTTCTTACATTACAGGAGAGATCATCCACATCGATGGCGGTCTAAAACTTTAAAACGTTTTTGACCAAATTTTGAAAGATGCGTTCGACAGATGCTTTAAAATTTTTATCTCATTGGGTCCAAAAACGAAAAGAATAAAAAAATAGAAACTTTAGAAAGGAACAGAACATGACAACGACATTCGAAAAAATCCAAGACATTATCGCTGAAGCCCTCTACTGTGAAAAAGATCAAGTCACCAAGGACGCCAATCTGATGGCCGATCTTGGCGCCGAAAGCATCGATTTTCTAGACATCGTTTTCCGCCTGGAAAAAACCTTCGGCATCAAGATCCCCAAAGGTGAGATCGAATCCCGCGCTCGCGGCGATCTTGCTGACGGTGAGTTCGAAGTTAATGGTGTACTGCAGCCAAAGGGACTCGAACGTCTGCGTGCCATCATGCCCGAGGTGCCCGCGGCAGCCATTAAGACCGGGCTCAGGGTCAAAGACATCGCAACTCTATTTACGGTCGCCACATTTGAGCGCATGGTCATTGAACGCATGAATCCAGTTCCTGGCAGCATGACACCTGCGGCCGTTGGCAGTGGCGCACCGGCGACTGTCTAAGATGCCATTCGCAGAGCACAGCAGGACCATGTACAGGATCAAAGAACGATGAGATTTTTATTCGTCAGTAAAATTCATGAGATCGAGGGCAACCGGGTCAAGGGCCAGGTTCAGTTCTCGACCGGCGAGCCGTGGCGACGGGAGCGAGATGGCGCGATTGACATTAGCACCAGCGTCGTATCCGAAGCCATCGGCCAGCTCGTATCGTGGATGGCGTTGCGAGACAATCAATTTACGGGGCGTCCTGTTTTCCTTTTTGCCACTGAAATATCTCTTCTAGGCCGCGTCCAAGCCCCGGCTACCGTGGAACTGGAAGCATGGATTACCGATCAAAGCGACGACTCCTTCATATTTTCCGGTTGCGCCAAAGTTGATGGCAAAACCCTCGTTGAAATTAAGGATTGTGGTGGCTACTTCATGCCGTTGGGAGACCTTGAGGACCCCACAGTCACGATGCAACGCTTTAAGGTTTTGACCAACGAAGGGTTGCCGGCCAACCCTGCATCGGTGGCCTTCGATTTTACCAGCTTGATTGACGAGATTCATGATCTTCAAAATAATCAGTCTATCACAGCCACCAAAGTCATGAGCCCGGCTGAACCGTTTTATCCCGATCACTTTCCAAGGTTCGCTGTAACGCCGATCGTCGTGATCAACGAAATGATTGCCGAGGCGACACGACGTATGGTCCACCGAATAGATCACCTGCCGAATCATAAGGTTGTGAGCTCCAATCGTTTACAAGATATGCGGATCGAGCCAATGGCCGTCAATGATCTTAAGATCAAATCATTTATAAGACCGGGAGACACCGCCACAGTGTCGGTCAGAAAAACCGAGTCCCAAGACGATCAGTTCGAAACGATTGCAGAGATTTCAGTGAATCACAAAAGAATTCTGCGCGGGAGATATCGATATCGCTACGTGAATTCGAATCAATCAAATCAATCGAATCAAGAATAGAACTCAAGATTGAGAGGAGTCGCCAACATGAAAGCGCAAAAGCGCCGCGTTGTCATAACAGGAATGGGAGCTGTAACGCCAGCTGGCAACACCATGACGGAGACATGGAACGGCATTATTGAGGGCAAGAAAAATGTCGGGCCGGTCACCATCTTTGACGCCGAAAAATTCTCATGTAATTTCGCGTACCAGGTCAGTGACTTTCACCTGAACAAAACGGGCCTAGAAGGCTCTGACCATGACAAATTTCTGAATCGCGCCGGTGAATTCGGCTGGAATGCCGCTGTGGAAGCAGCAACTCAAGCCAACATTCTGACGACAGGACAAACAAACCCATTAAGGACCGCGGTCTGTCTGGGTGTTGGAGTCGGAAGCCCAGAACTTGAATGGCATCAAAAGGTTTACATGTCAGAATCGTTTGAAGGAGACACCAACACCCTTTATCACCGCAAATGGTGCCCAAACACTTTATCCACGCTGGTGGCAAAGTTGATTGGCGCTAAGGGGGCAACGTCCACCATCCACACGGCTTGTGCATCGTCTGGCCAATCCCTTGGAGAGGCCTATGACATGATCGCAAGTGGCGACTACGACATCGTGATGACTGGTGGCGCCGACAGCATGATCAACCCATTCCAAATGGCTGGGTTCTGTCTTTTGGGAGCCTTATCTTCCAGAGTCAGCGATCCAAAGACCGCCTCTCGGCCCTTTGACGCCGACCGGGACGGATTCGTGCTCGGCGAAGGCGCATGCATGTTTGTTTTTGAAGAGTACGAACATGCCATGTCCAGGGGCGCGCCGATTCTCGGTGAAATCTGTGGATATGGCGTGACAGAATCCGCGTACCGCATCACCGATCTGCATCCCGAAGGTCGTGGGGTCATTGAGTCAATGGAAATGGCATTAAGTGATGCGGGCATTACACCCAACAAAGTTGGCTACATCAATGCCCATGGAACATCGACCTTACTCAATGACAAGGTTGAATCATTAGCCATAAGCAAAGTTTTCCCAAGGGAGACTTGTAGAACTAAAGTCTCTAGCACTAAGAGCATCACAGGACACCTAATTTCAGCCGCGGGCGCTATTGAATTCGCAGTTGCCGTTTTAGCACTGCGTCACAAAGTTTTTCCGCCATCGCAAAATTTAAATAAACAAGATCCCTCGTGCGAAATCACGCTGACACCATCAACACCAAGCGATATGAACAGTGAATACGCGCTGTCTAATTCAGTCGGTTTTGGTGGTTCGAACACATCTCTGATCGCAAGGAGTGTTTAAGCCATGACATCAACGAATAACAACCCACCTCGCAATAACAGCATGGATGAAATCGTCATCACCGGACTTGGCATGCTGACCGCAAATGGCCTTGGTATCGACGTGAACTTGAGTCTTTTTGAGCAACCAGCAAGCAAATTCACTCAGGAAGATTTCAAGGTGAAAGGATTTAATCCAGCACCTCACCTCTCTGACAGAAAAGTCGTTAAAGTTGTCTCTCATCGGGATGTTTTGGGACTCGTTGCTTTTGAGGAGTGCCTGAAAAATTCTGGCCTTTCTCCGAAGACCATTAATCCAGATCGCACCGGACTTTATGTCGGCGCGCCGCCGTCATCATGCATGGACCACCACAACTACCATGAGGGTATCGAAGCATCAGTGGATTCATACGGCGAACTGCAGGCGAAGGAGTTTGGCGAAAATTTCCGCTCGGCAAGCCCGACCACGCTACTTACGGGATTACCTAACAATGTGCTATGTTACGGTTCCAAGACTCTGGATGCCAGGGGACCAAATTCCAACTATACAACCATGGAAACAAGCGCCCATATGGCTATGATTGGTGCACAGCGAGCCATAAAACTCGGTCGCCTTGATTGCGCTGTTGCAGGTGGCTACTCAGCTCACAGCGACAAAGTTTTCGTCGCATCAGCGCGCCAACGAGGCATTGCTCAAGGTGCTCCATTTGCCGAAGGCGCCGCATTTATTACCATGGAAACCCGAGAGAATGCCTCAAAACGTGGCGTTAAACCGATTTGTGCGCTTCTATCTAGCGCCGCGGGAACCGACGCTATGGGGCCTTATAATATGGATGCCAATGCATCAACCCTGACAACGCTGATAACCACATGTCTCACGAATGCCGGTATTCAACCCAAAGACGTCGGCGTCATCATGCTATCTGGTTCGGGTATTATGTCCGTAGACCAGACCGAAATGCGGGCGGTTCACAATACTTGGGGTCAAGATGATCGCCCCTGCCTGGCAACCACGACCGCGAGATGGGGTCAACTGATGGAAGCTGGTGGGACGGCAGACATTGGCTTCTTACAGTATGTTTTTAAATCGGGCGTCGTACCCGCGTCCGCGTTACTTGGACCTAGCCCATCATCGAAGATCAAAATAGGCCAAAGACACGCGCTCATCCTGAGAAGTTCACCATCTGGCGAATACACCTGCATGGTCATCAGAATGGAGGATGAATGAAAAGTATCGGTATTGACACTGTCGCTGTAGAAAAATTCCAAAATGTACTGATGAACTCTGGCGATGGATTTATCGAGCATGTTTTCACCCCTGAAGAACGCAAGTATTGTGCGAGCACGGCGAATCCAACCCACTCTTTTGCAGCCCACTATGCGGCCAAAGAAGCGTTGATTAAGGCCATGCCTACCCTGCGCAGCTACGGCGTCGATTGGCGGGATATTGAGGTCACGCATAATAATCTTGGCTCGCCAGAATTTGTGATGACGGAAAATCTCAGTGAGAATATGCGTCGCGCGGCAGCTTCAAATGTTTTGCTATCGATTTCACACACTCACGAGACAGCGGTTGCGATGGTTGCCATTGTTTGAACGGATATTTGCAAAGGAGGCTATGGCTATGAAAATATTAATCACTGGCGGCAGTGGATTCCTGGGTGGCGCCATGCTCCCAAAACTGGTCTTCGACCAACGCGTAGAAAAGGTCTTTCTATTGATGAGAGACTCAATGCGCCAAACGGCAAGTGAGCGTCTTGACACCATAGTCGACAAAATATTCAAACCCTCTGATCGCATGATCGCCATGGCAAAGCTTGAGATCATTGGTGGTGACCTCACACTGCCAGGTATCGGCCTTAACGGATTCACTCGTGAACTCCTGCGTAACGATTGCACCCATATTTTACATATCGGTGCGAGTACAGATTTTGGAGCCCCCCTATCCGAATCAAGAGAGATCAATGTCGAAGGCACCCGCAAACTTTTGGATTTTGCTTTGGAATGCAAGCGCCGCGGTCATCTGCAGAGATTTGACTACGTCTCGACAGCGTTTGTCGCGGGGACCAAAAGTGGAAAAGTCAGCGAGGATGATCTATCGCGGGACCAGAGTTTTGCCAATGCGTACGAACAAAGCAAGTATGAAGCAGAACTTCTCGTTCGGGACTATGCGGATGAACTACCAATCACAATTTATCGGCCATCCATCGTCGTCGGTGATTCACGTAATGGATTTACACCACACTTCAAAGTTCTTTATTGGCCGCTACAGCTTCTATCCAAGAACATTTTACCATTTGTACCCTGTCGTAAATCAGCGACTCTTGACATCGTGCCCGTCGACTACGTAGCTGAGGGCATGTACCGGGCGCTCATGGCTCGAGAGAGCATCGGCAGAACCATATACCTGGCAGCTGGTCCCGACAAATCTGTCCGCATCGACCGCTTCCTGAAAGACGCGTTTGCTCTAACGAAAATCGAAAAGAGACCGCTGATTCCGATGTGGGTATTCAGGCTTCTGCGCGGCACGTGGCTGCGAAAGATCATGTCAGAGGATTTTTGGCGGACCTGTGACATGGCGGCAGTTTATAATGACTACCTTAGTGGCACCAAGGTCCTGTTTGATAACAGAAAATCCGAGGCATTCCTTAAAGCTCTGGGCTGTCCATCAGCCCCGAGTTGGAGCACATATGGTACAGCAATTTTGAAATACTGCACCGAGAGCCGCTGGGGACGACGATTGGCTATTCCAGAATTCGAATACAGAAATCCAGTCTAAACCTTGACCATTGAAATTCAGCAAAAACTGCTTGCTTTGGGGCCTTTGGCCCCTAAGGTGCGACGTTGCCACCAAAGACAACGAATCGGATCAACCAACCAACAATCGTCAGCACCACCGATCCAATCACAGCAGGCATAAAACCTTGGATAGTGAATCCTGGGGTCAGAGCGGCGGCTATTTTTAAGGCGATACCGTTTACGATCAGTAAGAACAAACCAAATGTCAAAACTGTAAGCGGCAAAGTAAAAACAGCCAACACCGGCCATACAAACACATTCACGACCCCTATGACGACGGATGCGATCAAAGCAGCAAAAAAACCGTCAACCCTGAATCCAGGCACAAGATATGCCGTAATCATTAACGCTGCACTTGCCAGTAACCAATGAAGTAAATAAGGTGCCATATTGAGGGGCCCTCCTAAAGCTGTCGTTGTATCGCTCAACGGAGGCTTAAACGCAATCATTAAACGCGAACCCGTGAAGAGGTCGCAAGAGACCTTTGAGCTCCCTTCCCACCTTTAGTCGTTACTACGCCGTCTTGGGCATTGTTTTGCCGGCAATTGATTGTCTAGGAATTTCAATGACAAAGGTCGTATTAGGGGCCTTCTCATCAATCCAAAGACGCCCAAGGTGTTTTTCGATGATCCCCCGCGAAATGCTCAATCCAAGACCTGTGCCCTTGCCAGCGGGCTTCGTTGTAAAAAATGGATGAAGCATTTTGTCGCGAATCTCTTTGGGTATCCCCAGACCACAGTCAACGACCCTCAGTTCAATAGATGCCTCGTCTCCGGATGCGGCGATCCTGATCCACTTACCCTCGGCACTGTCACTGAGTTCAATGGATTCAATAGCATCGATAGCATTATTCACAAGATTGACTAATACCTGACTGATCTGCAGTGGGAAGCATTCCAAGTCGAGATCTGGATCGATCGTATCTATTTTTAAAGTCACCCGTGAGGTCTTACATTTAATCTCCGTCAAAAACCGAACCTCATCTACCAGGCTATTCACTTTCACTTTGGACATGGGAGCTTCCGCGTCGCCGCGGCTAAACTTCAATACCGTTCCGATAATTTTTGATATGCGATCGACCATAGTCGCGATTTTTTTACCTTCTTCTTCAGCTACGGCAGTGGTCATCTGACCTTTCCGTGAAATTGCAGACAGATTTAGTGCTCGCGCAGAAATGATGGTGAGTGGATTGCGAATTTCATGAGCCACACTTGAGATCATCTCGCCAAGGGCCGCCAGTCGCCCTGAATGTTCCGCATCACTGCGAGCTTTAGCTAATGCGAGTTCAGTCTTTTTTTGCTCCTCAATATTGATACTGAGAACAGAAATCATGGGGCGATCCCCCTCAACCCTCGCAAAGGAAACAAGGTAATGGTGGCGACTCTCACCGCTGCCTAGCTGAATCTCTCTGATAACACGTCGAGCATTCGAATCGCGAAATTCGCAGAGTCTTAAATAAAATTCCTGATCATGTTCCACTGAACCGACAACCTGTCCGATCACATCGCGACCAATCGCGTTACGAAACGCGTCGTTGACCATGATATAGCTCAGATCACTGGAATCAATCAAAGTCATAAATCCGGGAGTCGCATTCAACATGGAAAGCATCAGCGCGTTCTGGTCCGCTTTTTCGTTGAGTTTTTGAGCGTTCGCAACCAGAATCATATAAGTCTGCCACGCATGCACAGACATCAAAGCCGCAAACAAAACACCCAGCACACCCATTGCGTATTCAAAGATGGAAGAGCCGGTCAAAATCATGGTGACACACACCCCAAATCCAAGTGTCAGCATGGTTCCAACACATAGATCAACCATGGTCGAAAACGCAAACTCGGCACTAGAAATCATGGCACAGGTGATGATCAATGCGAGTACGGACGATTCTGCGGTCAATCCATGTGATCTAAAAACACCAAAGATCGTGACACACCACGTGATATTGATCATGTGACTGAGCCAGCGATACCTGCGCCCCCAGACTTTACCGATGGGAGGTTTTTCCATAGCGTACACCGCGGCACCATAGGCAATTCTCATGACGTTCAGCAATAAATTCAGGGATGCGCCCCAAGTGATAACGCTATTCTTCGAAGTCGTTTGTTCAACAACAATCATTAAGACAATGGTCGCCACGGCACTGGCCAAACCGGTAAAAAGCGCACGCCTGAGCGTAAAGCCTTCAAGGTGACTCGTTGGTTGATGATGGATTGCCGTTGTATCTTTCAAACGGATGAACCCTCGCGATGTCTTTGCACGACCAATCAGCGTGTTTCATCGGCAAAATGATGATCACAGTTAGTCTGACGTCACGTAATATCTTGGCAAAAAAAACAAATCCGCTCAAAAAACACAATGGATTCGTGTATTTTTTCTGATGCTACTGGACCTCAAATCCAAACATCATACCGGCACCAAGATGCTCGCTGATGTGACAATGTCCCATCCAACGACCCGGATTTTGATTATCCAGAACAATGTCAACTGATTCGCCTGATTTGACCAGGACCGTATCCTTCCAAACCAGATTCTCCTCAGTTTTCCCGCCTCGTGCTATGACGACAAAACGCTGCCCATGAAAATGAATGGGATGCTGCATCGGGTGATTTCGACCATCGTTGATGATTCTGATTTTGGCGGGTATGCCTCGTTTGAATTTCCATTGGATGTCCATATTTTCCTTGCCACTTTCGGTGTCAATAACACGCCATGTGACATCATCGTCAGTCATCATCTCATTCATGTCTGACATGGTATCCTCCCACTCAACATCACCGTGACCGGCACCACCCTGAGATATGTGGGCCCCGTGGACCCCGTGGGCCCCGTGCCCCCCGTGCAGAGATGCATCAAGCCGCATGATTACATCCGGTTTTCCGCCCAAAAAACTGCGAACAAATGCGAATTCCTTCAACAGACCCTCTCTTCTCAGGCGCTGATTGAAATCCTTGGTTTTTGCAATAAATGACTTTGGGTCTGATATTTTTATTTTGGCGACATCCACGAGCCCCAGCAGCAAGGGCTTTTCAGGTCCAATGTTCAAGATTTTGGTTTTTCCTGGCAGGATGTACATGACATCAACAATAGCGCGTTCACTTGGGGCAAGCACGACGGAATCGACAAGTTGATCAGTCTGGTAAAATCCGTGATCCGCACCAATTAACTTCATTTTAGCGCCATCAAATTTGATTTTGACAGGCCGAGCATTGGCGCTATTTGTCAACCAGTATCTGACGATATCACCAACGCGGGCACGCGATTGCCAATGAGGCTGATTATTGATCAGAAATTTATTGCCATATCGCCCCATTAAAGCAAAGGACAACACACCATCTTTGAAGCTTGGGAGCTCACCATCGACAAGCAGAAGATCATCGATCATAAGAATCTCTTCCCGATCGACTCGCGGAACAGACGGCGTCTGAGAGTCCTTGACCAGGAAATTGCCCTGCAATCCCATTTCTTGGCCGTACTCATCACTCATGTGGGGGTGATACCAATAGAGGCCCTCATCGGGAAAGCGCAGGTCATAAACCATCGATTGTCCGTGTTCGATAGGCGACTGACCGATGCCCACGACACCATCATTCTTGTCGTCGACCCGCAGTCCGTGGGAATGAAGAGCTGTTGGTTCGCCGGATCTGTTGATGAGCTTCAACTTTATGTGTGAGCCACGTTGGACCAGAAGTGTCGGCCCGGGAATTTGTTGATTGTACGCCAAACGCGTGACCCAGCGACCGTCTAAAAATTGACGGACGAAAGCTGCCGTCAATTCAACAGTGTCACCGTCCTTAAGATGCAGTTGCTCAGTAGGGCGAAGTTTAGGAAGACGTCCAGGATTCGGTATTTTGCGTGTTGTTGCGCCCCTTGCCTCAAGAGAGACAAACATCACAGTCATTAAAATTCCAAAGATCTTTTTTCCTACCGTCATTGGAAAACACTCTCCTATCGGTGTTATCTTCGCTTTGTGCTCGACATTGTGCCATAGAATTTGGCAAAACAGAGTTGTGACTCGGTGATTCTGCAGAGGATCCCGTTAAAAACTGGTGAGAAGCGTATGATTGGACACACCACTAGCTATCAAACAGAATCGGGACTCTACGCGTGGGGCCTGACTTCGCAGAACGTTCATATTTCTGTCGTGCCAGAGTATATTCCGGAGAGGTCTAATCCATCACAGCTTTTTTTTGCCTTCGGATACACGGTCAGAATCCAAAATCTGGGCTTTGAACCGATACAATTGCTGCGGCGCTCTTGGACGATCACGGATGGTTCTGGCCACGTAGAGATTGTTGAGGGTGACGGAGTCGTTGGTGAACAGCCATGGATCCAACCCGGTCAATCCTATCAGTATGGCTCAGGTTGCCCACTCCGCACGCCGACGGGCAACATGCGCGGTTGGTATGATTTTACGACGACAAACGGGCAGCGATTTCGGAGCCGTATCCCATTATTTTTTTTGAATCAAAACAATATGAGGCACTAAATCCTTAAGATTTCGGGTAGACCCAAAATCTACCGACCTTTGTTACCTTCAACTAATTCCCGCCGATAGAAGGGCTTTCCATGCACCGACATGGAAACATAAAATCCATCGAGATCGTAACCAAGTTGTGAGATCATCGCTCTTAACTGCGGCCACAGTGTTTCCTCGGTCATCCCTAGTTGATGCGGTGCGTGAGGGGCAATGTAGCCAACGACGGCCGTTGCTGGTTGAAACTGTCCGGGAATCATGACAAACGAAACTTCTCCCACGGGATCTTGCAAGACCCTCCCGTCGCTCAAAACACCGCGAATCGTCCAAACTTCAGCTTGTTCGGAAATCACCATGCGGTCTCCTAGACCCACCACGAGAATCTCACCGGAAGCCTCACTGGTTGAGTCGCCTGTAGAGGCTCCCTTGACGGCTTTCAAATGACGGATGCGGCTGGAAATGGAGCGGTCTGTAAACATCAAATATGATCCAAATGCGGTTCGAGTGTTTTTTTGTAGACCCGGAACAAATCGCACTGTGGACATCATGTCAAGCAAAAGCAAAGCCCCCGCTAAAATGGCGGGGGAGGATAAAAAATAATCCAGTTAAATTAGTCTTTTGCGTAGAGCAGTCCCTTTTTGGCCTGACGTGCCTTACCAACACTCTTGCGGTCCAAAACGACCTTCATGGGCTTGACTGGACGGCGCGATGCCATGCGATGCTCCGTAGCTGAGTTGGATCGCTTTGCAAGCACCTTGTGCTTCAGATAGGGCTCTGGATCGATCGGTTTATTGTTACGATCCCGGAGTTCAAAATGAAGGTGGGCACCACGGGCATTACCCGTACGACCAACCTTGGCGATAAAATCCCCCTGCTTTACACGGTCACCCGTGCGTGCAATCAATTTACTAGCGTGGGCATAAAGGGTCATAAACTGGCCATGATCGACGACCACCGTCGATCCATAACCTCTTTGTCGACCGGAAAAGATCACCTCACCGTCGCCAGCGGCGACGATGGGCGTCCCCACATTTGCAATGATGTCGATTCCTTTATGCTGACGGCGCCCGCGCTTACCAAAATGGCTAGAGATCCCTCCCTCCACTGGAAACATCAGGTCGGTCGGCTCGCGAGAGCTTGGGCCCTGTAATAACCCCCGCGAGCGATGCGGCAAGAATCCCAGATCCTCGTCGTCACCCTGGTCATCAGCAAGTCCCGCCTCATCATGACGATGCACCAAGGCCGCAGGCCCAACTCTAACGGTCAACTCCTGCCCTTCGCGCAAGCCATGAGATAAGATTTCGCGATTCATCGCCGCAATGGATCGCCAATTGGTGTCGTACTTTTGGGCGATAGAATTCAGGGTGTCGTCTTTTTTCACGATAACCGTCACCGTATCACCATGCCCCCGGGCGGTCGCACAACTGACGAAGGCCAGCGTTCCCAGGAGCCAAATGACTCTAAGCCATGGTTTCATCGATGATTCTCCCTTCTCTTCGTCAGGAGCCGGGACACAAATGATCAGACCTCTTTGGAGGAAAAGGACTGATCAAAGACCCCCGCAAATTTACTTTTGAGCAAGCCGTTGCCCTGCTCGTCCAAAAAACTCGGCCTTAGCACCGTGGCCGTCACGTAACCCTGATCAATCATGACGCAATCAGAGTTGGGAATATCCTCAAACATTTCACCGCCAGCGCCAATCCAGTAATAAGAGCGTCCTCTTGGGTCCGTACCTTCCTGCATGGACTCCTCGTAAATCCGTCTCCCGAGAGTTGCCACAACCATGCCTTTGATCTGTTCAAATGGCAGGTTCGGGACATTGAGATTCACCAATGAACTCCGGGTCACATCCGTCAGGGTTTCGGGATGCTCCAAGAGCATCCTGACCACCTTTGCCGCGGCACCATACTGCAAGGTTTCGCGCTCCTTGCCGTAACAAGACACGGCAATGGACGGAATTCCATGAAGTGTCCCTTCCATGGCCGCCGCAACCGTGCCGGAGTAAATGGTGTCTATTCCTAGGTTAGCACCCCGGTTGATACCACTCAAGACCCAAGACGGTTTTCGCCTCAAGAGCTTCCGTATGGCAAGCATCACACAATCGGCGGGAGTCCCTTCAACTGCGTAGATATTGGGCTCAACTTGCTCCATTCTCAAAGGCAGATGAATCGAGATGGCATGACTTGAAGCAGAACGCTCCACATGGGGCGCTACGATCACGACATCTCCGAGATCCTTGACCGCAGCGGCTAGCGCACGCAAACCTGGTGCATGAACACCATCATCGTTACTGATCAAAAATAAAGGTTTCTGCGGCACAGTGATCTCCCAAAAAAAAGCCGACTCCATAGGGTACTGAACCACTGCCGAAGTCGCAAATTGTTTAATCGTATTCAGCTCTTCCTACAAAAAAAAATGCGCATTTACATCGCCCTCAGATTAAAAAAAAACCATCCCACCTCAATTTCTGGCAGGATGGTGGCCCAAGATCAAAAAACATCTTAAAGAGGATTAAATACGAACGGATAATTGACTGTTACGGGCTGGCCGCCCCGTGGCTTCGGGAAATCCCAACGCTGGATATGTCCGGTGACACAACCACGCATGACCGAGTCATTTAACGTCGCTTCAGAAACACCAACGCTTGCGACCGATCCCGATAGCCCCACCGTGAAGTTCACGGCAATCTTTCCAGACGCACTGGGCGATCGCTGCAGCAACTGCTCGTAGCAGTGACGAATTTCATTCAAGTGGGCCCGGATCACAGCCATAATCTCTTGCGCCGTTAAACCACCAGACACGGAGGGATCACCCGGAGGAATGGTGACGTTTGCCCGGCCATGACCGCCGGCACCTTTGCCATTGCCACTTCCAGAGCCAAAACCCGGACCGCCGCCGGAACCGCCGAAACCACCGCTACCACCTTGTCCAGAGCCATCACCACCGGAGCCAGAACCGAAGTTGTTGGCCGCGCCGCCGGCACCCGCAAGGCCCAAGGACTTACTACCTCCTGCGCCCCCCATACCATAGGTTTTCGCTCCGGAACCTGCGCCACCACCAGCCCCGCCAGAGGCGCTTTGGAAGTTTGTGGCAATGGCACCGGGTCCGGTTTTGTTCAGCACCTTACCGACACCCAGTCCCAGTTTGTCGAGATTGACGCCGCTGGCTTTGTTATTGTTCACACCTTCAACACCCTGCACACTGAAGTTTTGTTTGCCCTTAATGGCACCACCCGTTTGATTGTTGCCAGAGCCTTTAGGACCTCCAGCCGCACCAAGAGGCTTATTGGTTTTTTCGCCGGCATATTTGAAGTCCGGTTTTTTAGCTCCAGTGGACTCCATGCCTGCCGTGGCTTTACTGAGACTCGCCAGGTTACTTTTCGCCGGATCACCTGACTTTCCGTCCTGCGGCTTAGCCTGAGGCGCCGGAGGTGTTGGCTTACTCTGCAAAGTTTGCGTCTGCTGAGGCTTCTCCACTGGCTTTTCAACCGGTTTCGGCTGCTCAACTTTTTCTTTTTCAACCGGTTTAGCCGGTGCCACTGGTTTTGGCTTCGGCGGTGGAGGTGGCTTGGGAGTTTTAGGCGGCTCCTTTTTTTCCTCTACTTTAACTTCTGGTTTTTTGGGTTCTTCTTTTTTCTTTTCGGGCTCCGGCTTCTTTTGCTCCTGCGGCACTTCTGCATAGGCAAAAATTTCCTGCTCTTCCTCTTTTTCCTTGGGAGGATTTGACAGCCAAAGAGCGGGAACGACGCAGAAATAGAACACCATCGCTGCCAAAGTGAGCCAGACTAAAACCGGATCCTTAGGCCCAGAACGACCTAAGTCAATTTCGGGTGGACGAACAAACAACAGAAAGTAGCGCACACTACCGAACTTGATATGGGCGATATCGCGGCGATCCAAGGCAACACTGCCCTCACCCTCAATTTTTTCGACCTTGCCGCCCCGTCGAATCCGGGTGTCCATACCCCTCAGCAGTTTTAATTTGTACCCACCACTGGAACTAAAACGCACCAAAGTGTGCTTGATGAAGTGATCCTCACCCGCAGCGATAAAGTGCGCATGGGGCGTCACACCAATGGAGACATGATCGTAATCTTTGAACTGGGGATGAAAGAGATCAACATCAAGAACAGAATCACCCCAATAGGCCACCACTTCGAGAATATCACCTGTTGGACGGGCATCTCTTGGCGAGAACAAGATATTTTTCTGAACCCGACGTTCGGCCTGTTCTGGAATATCCTGACGGACCGTTTCACGACCCAAAGGCATCGCGGAAGCACTCGCCGCGCGCATATCGCCTTGCGGAGCTTTTACTGTTTCAGCCTGTCGAGGCGGAGAGACAGGCACTGGTGACCCTACAATCCCAGGCATTGGCGGCGGTGGGACGATCTGAGCCTGCTCCGCAAATTCCATTTGCACACTGCCAATCGAAATCTTGTCGCCCCCTTTCAAAGGAGCCTCCACGTCGATCAACACACCGTTAACTTT
This sequence comes from Oligoflexales bacterium, assembly GCA_044375465.1. Taxonomy (GTDB): domain Bacteria; phylum Bdellovibrionota_B; class Oligoflexia; order Oligoflexales; family RGVZ01; genus CAMDKS01. The sequence goes on from JBILMN010000006.1 coordinate 36,059, forward strand.
AACACCCGTATCGCTGCCCACATCGGTGACAATCCACTTTCCAGCTTCCAATTCCTCAACTAAGGCATGAATCGGATCAACCCCAGGGGCCCTTAAAACAACATGATTTGACGGCAACGTTCCAATCATCATGCGAGATTGGTCTATCGGAACAGTCCTCTGCAACTGCCCTGGAATCGTGAATCGCAACTCGAATGCCATACCAAGCCTTTATCCATCTTCATTCGTCGTGTTCATCACCACGAAATCACATCGCGTCACCGAACTTTCATTATATTATCCCACAAGTTACCCGCACGTCCAAAAAAACAGAGAAGACCGCCTTGGATCACTTACCGTCCGCGGAGGGTTGCGACGCCGCTCCCTTACCAGGATCAGGCTGAGCAGGGTTTGCTTTCGTCTTTTCCTCGTCCGCCTTGGCTTTCCGATCCTCGGCCTCCTTCTGTGCCTTCAGATGATTCATCCGCGCCTCTTCAGCATCAATGGCACCCAGAAGTTTGCTGGATTTTTCATCCCAAATAGCCAGCCCACCCACTACGGCCAATGCTTTGTTGATATAGTCACGAGCTTTTTTATAGTCCTTTTTACCCTGCCAGGCATTGATCCCGCAGTTGATCAAAGTCGGTTTATGTTTAGGCCGTTTCGCTAAAATCTGATCACAGACTCCGTCGGCCTTGTCCACTTCGCCATCCAGCCTGAAGACCGTCACAAGAGCAGATTGAACGTACCAATCGTCTTGCATGGAACCGAGAGCTTTTTTCGCCGTTGCCGCATCACCGCCTTGCAGTGCCAGAAATCCAATGTTCATCAGAGCTGGCTTGTAATCATTGCTCGCTCCAAGCGCCTCCTTGAACATAACCATGGCCTCAGGAATACGGTCCATACGCACCGCCATAACGCCTTTTGCATTCATCGCAGAAGCCCTGATCGTAGCGTTTTTTGACTTGATCAATTTATCAAGCCAAAATTCGGCAAACGCAAGACGACCCGTCTGTACTCCAATCAAACCCAGCTCCAACTGCACAAGTTCAGGAATATCCCGCTCCACGTTCTTGGCCATCTCGAGATCAGCGATGACTTTGGCATCACCCATGGCCTCATTAAACGAATGTCCCGCCAGCCGGTGCGCCGCAATGGCAGCCGCAACGGCGTTGATATCCTTTGACCTTCCTCCGCCATGCTGTCCGGCAAAATCCGCAGCCCTTGATCGATCTATGGATTTAGACGTCAATCCATTATTAGAGATGCTGTTCACGAGAAAACGGCGCTCTGCCGTCAATGAGGTCGCGCCAGAGTCCTCTTTGCTGTCTGATTTTGCAGCTGAGGGTGGCTCCACGGGTTCCTGTGACTTCTTGGCTTCTTTATGACCAGAACAAGACACGATCTGGATCGAGGTCAGGACTGTGACGAATGTCAAATGGTGTGTCCAGCGTCCGAAGATCATTATTCACCTGCCTTTCCGCTCTGTACTGCCTGAACAAGCGGTGCTGCCACTTCACTACCAACAAAGTCGGGGAGTAACGCCACATCCTCAAAGCTGAGCTTTTGCCCTTGAATGCGCGCCAAGCCAGAAACAGATTTACCAGCCCACTCATTGTAAACTGAATATTTACCAATGGAATCTACAGCAAACTGATAATATTTTTTCGCTTCCGATCGGGCCGTAGCAACCTGCGGTGCCAGCTGTTTTTTGACATCTTCAAGGCTCGCACCGGTGATCGCCGGAGGATTATCCAATTCGTAGGCCAGCAATTCACGGGCATAGCCCATCTGATAAAGCGCCGCGACCCCCCAATAGGCGTCCTTGGTGTTTAGGACTTCGTTATAGGCTTTATCGACCATCGGAATCGCTCCCGCCTTCTTCTGGATTGATGCAGCAAGATTATCAACTGTTCCGCCAACAAGTTTGGTAGCCGCGAAGCGAGGCATGATCGTATTTGCGCTATGAAAGGACAACTCCCCCACATAGCGACTCGCCTCAGCGCCAACTTTACCACCAGCTTTTTTGTAAGCTGCCAACATTTCGCCTGACGCTTGCTGCGCTGCTGCGCCTTTGCCATCGGCGGCATTGTAAATACGGTGAAAGGCGATAATGCGCTCATCAGGAGTCAGATTAAACTTAAGATAGTACTGGGCGATTAATTGCTGCATTTTTGCGTAATTTCTTGCGTATTCGGCCTCACGTACCATCCGGTCAATAAATCCCTTTGCGCCTTCTGGATCCGATTTGCCAAGCGTCATGCAGGTGCTGAGAGCTTTTTCGTCGCCCAAAGCGACCTGTAATTCACAGGCGCGACCAATTGCCGGAAGGGACGTTTTCTCTTTCGGGAATTTTGCGGCGAATGCAAGATAGTAACTGGCTGCTGTTGCAAACTCCAAACGCTTATCACTCAGCTTTGCCAGCTGCAGCAAAGACTCTTGGTATCCCTCTGACTTGGGATAATTTTTGACGACACTGGCATACGCTCCGATGCCTGCTGCAATCATCCCTGCTTTGACATAGTCGACGCCTGCGTTATACATCAAAGCGCCAGCGACCGCCGCATTTGGATGTTTCTTTGCCTGAGACTCATACCTCTTCGCTCGTTCAGCAACGTCACTAATTTTTTTGATCTCATCAATTTCTGCGCCACGTTTGAGGTCTCTGAGCTTGTCGCCAAGCTTGCCCTTCTGATAGGCGGGGATTTTAAGTAGTGAATCCGCGATTTGAACGAGCGACTTGGTGTCCCCTGCGTAAAGGGGAATCAACCATTCCACAGCTTCTGGTCCGATTTTTTCATTGGGATATTTCTGTGCAATATTGAAGAGAAGCTTTCTTGACTTTTCCTTGTCTGCGGTCCGGTAATAGATGGCCGTCGTGTAGATGTCACATTCTTTCACGGATTTTTTGTCGTCTGGGTACGATTTCATATACTCACTACAGGCCTGCACGTAGGACGTGGCGCGTTGAGACAACGGGCGGGGTGCTTTCGAGAAGTCAGGAGTTAATTTTAACAGGACTTTATATTCTGGTTCAAAATCGAGACCATAGCTATCGAGCATATAGCGGGAGGCATCTTTATGGAGACTCACAACCTTATTTCCTGGCTGAATGATCTGAATCGCTTTGTCTTTGCCCAACGCAGCGACCTCATAGTAGAGACGGCCGGCTTCGCGATATTTTTTCTGAGCAAACAAAATATCGGCCATATTAAATTTGACTTCCGGCATTTCTTTTGAATTTGGGTAGAACTTCAGGAACAATAAATACCCTCTGAGGGCTTCAGCGTAGGTTCCGTCATTGTCATCTTTTTGACCTGATTTATGCAGAACTTTTGCATAGTAAATGATCGTATCCTTAATCTTTACTTGGACGCCGTCCGCCAAAGCCTGATCAGACTTGTTTGCGGCCATCCATGCGCTCGATGGTCCGTACATTCTCGGATAGGCCTCTAGCTCCTTCCACATCTCGCTAAATTTGTTCAAATCGAAATAAAGGGAAACGATGTCTTTTTGTGTGTTCGGCGTGTCTGGATTGTTGGGAAATATTTGTTGGTAGCGCTTATACACGCGAACGGCTTCGTTGAACTTGCCAGCATCCACCAAGGCGGAACCGAGCTGATTCAAAAATCTGCCGATATATTTTTCGCCACCGTGCTGCCGATAGTAGGTGATCGCCTCCTCCACCTGCTTGATCTCGACCCACGCAAATACCATATCCTTAAGCCCCTCTTCCTTTAACTGGTCCGCCCCTCGTTGTCGGCTAGACGAGGCAACATCCACTGTTTTCTTCCAGTATGATAGAGACTCCGGATAGTTGCCCAGATTATAGGAACACCAGCCAAGTTTGAACAGCGACCAACCGAAACCACGGCTGGTTTTGTACCGTAAAGCCTGCTTATAGTTATTGGTAGCATTGCGAAAATCATGCTTCTCAAAGAAAAAATCCCCAAGCTGAAAGTAAGCTTCCCCCGATTTGTCACTGTTAGGGTATTTTTGGATCAAATCGCTAAAAACCCTGGCACTCTCTTTATCAAGACCGAGATACTGCAAAGCCAGGCCCTGATTGAACATTAACTCATCGGCATTTTTAGTGTTTGGAAACTGCTTCATCACATAAGCAGATTTGGTCGCAACCTGTTTCCAGACTGCTTTTGAGCTATTATTATTGACGGTTGGTGATTTTCCTTTGCGCCCCGCCCGCTCCCACGCGGCGTAGGCGGCATCGTACTTGCGAAATTCTGCGTTGGCTTCGTAGACAGCATTTTCCAGGTAGAGGTTCACAAGACGCTCCAACATTTGGAGACGCGCCGATGACTTGGGTGGTAACGTTCTTTCTGTCCGCTCATAAAATGCGATCGTTTTTTTGATCTCAGCGGACAATTTGCCTTCGGTTGCAACAATGAACGCCTCACCACGCGATACACTGGGGCCGCTCGCTTTTTTAGATTCGCCAGCCTCGCGCTTTTCAACTTTAACGTTGCTAAGGTTCACCTCGCGGTGTTCTTTTTCCCTGGAATCTATCCCGGCAGCTCCGAAAGCGACTGTACCCAGAATCGATCCACTCAATGACCAAATAAGCAGACACCGAAGCTTTGAGAGTTTACGACTGGCCATGACAATTCCTCTCTGTGTAATACCTAGCGCTTTGACAAAATAGCGCAGCAAAACCCCAATCAAGACTAGTTTTCCGACTTGCCGGAGGGCGGCTTATTACCGGAAACGCTGCATTTATCACCAATGTTGTACACATAGTAACCAAGCTCATCTTCCCAGTACTCTCCCAGGAACGGCCAATACTCAAGCTGCTGGTCAATGAGGAGGGGCTGCAACCCTCCGATAAACACCTTGCGATCATTGGCCTGAGTAACGTTCAAGTTACGCCTGATGGTATCGACACGCCCCTCAAACATGTCCGCCTGAATCAATTTCGTTTGGTTGGAAAGGGTCCTTAGATACTCAAATGCCGCTGCCGCCTGATCAAACAACTTTTCCCCGGAATCAGCTTTGGCAACCTGCTTCTTCTTTGCAAGAAAATCTTTAAGATCCTCCGTCAAACCTGTGCTATTCCATTTCCCGCCCATACCACTTAGTCTAGCTACTTCCGAGTCGGAATACCGAACGGCGCGATAAGATTCCTTGTAAGCATCCGAGCGACTGAGGGCATCCAAAATGGCCCAAGCGCTTTTGTACTGATTCAGATTGCCATTACGGTAGTCGTAGACAAGGCGGAACATCTCATTCTTCTTACCCTTATATTCATTCAAAAGATTCGAAATATCCTTGAAGACTGGTTTATACCGATCACGGAACTTCTCAAGACTTGCCTGAACCTCATCATATCGACAGAGCTTCAAATAAGTGATGGATTGAAGAATGTAGCTTTCCGGAAAGAAACGATTCTCAAAAAATGGCGAGTGTAGCGTATGAATGTTGCCCAACACATTATTATGTTTTGACATCAAAAAAAACGCCCAGGCTGATTCAAAGATCGCCTCAAGCCAATTATCCGATTCCCGAGGAATCTGGGCGTAATACTGTAATGATTGCGAAAAGCTCTTGGTCTCATAGTAGACGCGAGCAATATTCAAGTTTGCCTGCTCCCGAACCCAGTCGTCCGCCCCCGGTGCATTTCGAGTCGCCTCAAAATAACTCACGGCCCGACTGTGTGAGCCGGAACGGTTAGCAATCACACCAAGGTGAAACTGGGCCTTGGCATAATAGGCGCTGCCGGAAGGGACTCGCTTGAAGAAATCCGAGGCACGCTCAAATTTTTGCTGCTCAAAAGCTTCCGCACCAAGATAGTAAAAATAGAAACCGCGGGCTCCACCAGGAATATTATCAGCATTGATATTGCCACCGCGTACCAATTGAACAATATGCGACTGACCAAGTCCGGCAGTGTTGTTGATCTTTCCGAGCTCTTCCATCGCTCTGCGAAAATATGGATTACCAGCTCCGGCACCGCGGCGAACAATCTGCGAAAAATATTTTGATGACGCGTAGTAAAATCCGAGGGACTGCAGGCTTTTACCAAGCCCCCACTCTGAATAAATCTTTTCCTGAGCCGAACGAGGCGAAGAGTAGGACTGAAAGTATTCTCCGGCGGCGCCCACGAAATCACGGCGCGCCATCAATTGCTGAGCTGCCTGATAATTAGCGAGTGCGGGAGCTGTCCAACCAATGCTCAGTGCCATCATCACAGACTGGATTGTTCGCCATCGAACCTGCTGGATCATAGGAAGTACCCCGCACCAAGCTGCATGGTGATATTTGTTTGCAGTTGACTGCCACCACCATCTTCGGGATTACATGCACCGTCTGCCGTGTTGTAACTGAAGAAATGCCCTCGGACATCCCAGCGCAGGCTAAGCTTTTTATCCATAAAGATCCTCTGTCCGAGCCCCGCAAAAAATGTCGGGTAAGAAACAGTTCGCGGAGACGGCGGCTCTAAGATTTCTACTGTGTCTGACGCATCTCCAGGCTTCGGACAGTGATCATACAGGTAATTCACGCCGGTCATTCCGACGCCACCAGAAAAAAACATATCAACGTAAATCAACCGCCCACTGGCCAACTGGTATTTCCCATAAACCGGAGTGTACAGTAAGCCACCCTCGCCGAAATACTGCGTCCTTAGAATTTGGGTCTTAATTTTAAAATTCGAGTCCAGGGCTCGCTTATCATCCTTATCAATTGAAAACCCATATGCCAAAGCACCTTCAGCAGCAAGGCTCTCGCTAAAATGATAATCAAGCAAACCGGTGGCCAAATATGTATAAATAAATGATTGATTCATGACCACACTTAATTGAGCGCCCGTTTCCAGCCGCCCAGTCTTGGTGAAATATTTAGGTCGGATGACACGAATCTCGTATTTCTCAAATTGCTCGTTGGCGAATACGCGACCAGAAAATGACACCGAAACGACCGCCGAGCTCATCGTTAGAGCTACGATGAGGTTTTGATACATCCTCCCAAACGGTGATTTCATCAGTTCAATTCCTTCTGAACCATCAGCTTAAACTTTACAAATTCAGCCTGTTGCGCCGAGAGCATAATACGTTTCATCAATTTGAAGCGATGGGTTTTATCCATTTCCATCGTCAAAGCACCCGTGCTTCCCTTCGCTGTAGGATCATCGCTTCTTGTGGTTTTGTTCACCCGCTTATTGGCCTCTGCGAGCTTTTTCAGCTCCTCAAAGACTGGAAACACCGCTCCTTGGGTACGATCTTTCTCAGGCACGTCACCGCCTACAACATCAGCCACCTTCTTGTCATTGACTCGCAGTTCCGTTTTTGTCACCACGATCGTCGGAATTTCATCAAGAGCGATAATCGTATTTGATTGGGGCAACTCAATGCCAGCATCCACATCATGAGACACGGGATCACTGGAGAAACTCATCAGCAAAAATGTAATCAGAATCGAGAAAATATCCAGCATCGGGTTCAGGTTCAGACTGAGTGCATCCTTACTACTGCCGCCTACACTTGCCATAATGCCACCTCATTACACTCGCTGTTTAAAGCATAACCACACAAAAGCTCACTTGAGCATCACGCTACCCATGACAACCTTCGGGTAGAGAAATGTTTTTGCATCCAACTCAGCCTTTTCTTTGTTCTTCGCGTCCTTTACCGGAGGAAAAACCGGATCCCCCTCAACGCGAAGCATAACTCCGTCAAGCACGGCTGACAGGGATTCCCAACTGACATCATCCTCACTGTAGACCGTCGCTTTATCAGTATCCCCGTTTTGCTTGCGAATATCTGCGAGTTTTGCATGCATCTGTTTAAGACCATCGGTATTATTAGGAAACGGAAACTTCTGAGACTGTTCCGGAGGTCTTGTAAATGAGGTCTGCACCTCCACCTGATCTTTCGTAACATCGATATTGACCTGAAAAACCCGGCTGTCCTTTGGGTCATCTGGAGGTGGTGTATTCGACAAGAATGGAATCTGCACTTCCAGAACACCCACCGACAGAAAGACCGCCGTGAAAAGCAAAAAAGTATTGAGCATCGAAAAGATATCGATGAACGGCATGATGTTCAGCTCGACGTCTTTATATTCTAGGGTGCGTTTTTTCTTTTTCCTGGACACAGTCCGTCCTCCGGCGAAATCCGAGCCGCGTCAACAGGTCCGCGGCTCGGCTTCAACAAAACCAACAATGGCGAAGCAGGGTGGATAACCTGCAAACAGATAAACTCACTCAGCGCGATCAGATCCGCCACGATGAATCTTCATCTTGCGGTTATAAAGCATATGAAGCAAGCGTGCGGCATTCGCATTAATATCATCAACAATTGAGGTTTGCTTCGTCATCAAAATTCCATAAGAGAGCAAGATGACCAGAGCAGTACCGAGACCATAAGAGGTAGCGATCAAAGCCTCTGCAATACCCTCAGCAAGTAGCGTCTGTTTCTGAGCCCCTGTGGCGTTGGCAGCCGCGGCGAAAGACCGCATCAAACCAAAGAGCGTTCCCAGCAACCCGCAAAGAGTGGCCACGTTGGCGGTGGTCCCAAGAAAACCAGTTCGACTTGTCACCTTTGGAATGGCCTCTAAAGTGGCATAATCCATCGCCAGCTCGATCTCCTCGGCAGAGTCGTTTGCACGCATCAGCCCTTGAACCAGGACTTCGGGAAGCAGTTTTGGCTTGGCTTTGCGGCAAAGTCGAATCGCGTTCTCGATGGAGTTATTCATGACCATTTTCTGGATGTTACTCATGAAGACGGCACTGTTAGCCAGATCATACTGGACCCAGTACCGGTAGACCCGTTCAATAATCATTACCAGCGATATCACTGCTGTCGCCGTAATTGCCGCCATCACTGGTGGTCCGCCCTGATGCCATAACTGTTGGATCTTCTCCATGACTTCGTCTCCTCAAAATCGAGCCAAAATTGCTAATGCGTGGCTTTTACTGATATTTTACGGACGCAAAGGAGCAGAAGTCAACGGCACCCAATTTTTTTTGAGCAAGGCTGGAAATATCGGTCCCAGTGCATTAGACTAATGCGTTAATGGACCGAAAACGTTGAATTTTTAAGCAGCCCGGGCCAGAAGACCAAGAGCTGAGTCAGCATCCAAAAATCCATGTAACGGGAGATTAGGTTTACATGAAGCATCACCAACCGGATCAGGAACTTCCCATTTTCCTTACGAAACACAAGGAATTGCTCGCTTGGGCACGAAAAAACGCCCTCTGGCCCTATCCTTTCGGAACCGCTTGTTGTGGAATTGAGTATATGGCCGTCGTTGGACCAAAGTACGATATTGCACGCTTTGGGGCTGAGGTTGTTCGCTTCTCCCCTCGGCAGGCAGACCTGATGATCGTGGCCGGGACCATTACCGAAAAGATGGCACCCGTGATCAAGAAGGTTTACGATCAGATGTCCGAGCCCAAATGGGTCATGGCGATGGGTGCCTGCGCTTCAAGTGGTGGCTTTTATCGCGCCTATCATGTTTTGCAGGGAGTTGACCGCATCATTCCCGTAGATGTTTACGTTGCCGGCTGTCCACCGACACCAGAGGCTGTCATTGCAGGTCTGATGACGCTGCAAGACAAAATTTCCGCCGATGCGAAGAAGCCCGCGAGCATTGAACCACGCCCATGAATGCAGCCAGTCCGACCATCATTTTTGCTGAAGTACCGGGACGCAAAACGATCGGTTCGGCAGCGGCATTGATGGTGGCTGCCAATGGATGGCAAATGGTCACTGTTACGGGCGTGCCTCAGGCGATTACGGCGCTGAAGTCCCACCCCAACGTCAAAGTTCTGGTCACCAATGAACCGTCCCTGGAGATGCTTGAGGCCGCGGGCAACTGCCACCCAAATATTATCAGAATTCTTGTGACAGACATGCCCATGGCAGAATACTGCGCTCGACTTGAACAGAAAGATCTCCTCCTTCTCGAACACGTCGTTGCCAATCTTGATTCTGAGTGGACAACCTCCGATTTGGCCATCACCCTCCAAAAGCTGATCCGTCGTGACTTTTTCGGCATTGAAAAATACCTCAGTCCGGAGTCAAAGCTCCAGCAACGGACAATAAAGGGAACGGCTGACCGCGATCCCTGCAACAAGCAAGTCCAGGATTGGGTCGAATCGTGCGGACTCGGTAAAAATATCGGCAGACTTGCTTATGGGATCTGCGAAGAACTTCTCATGAATGCTATCTACGACGCTCCCGTAGCGGGTGGTAGAACCCACTACGAGGACATGGAGCGTCATGAAATGCGCACTTTGGCCTCTGATGAATGGGCAACGCTGCGTTATGGTGTTGATGGCCGACTTTTCGCCATATCTATTACAGATCCATTCGGCGCATTCGCTCGGGATAAATGGTTTTCTTATCTTCGCAAAGCACTCAAGCGAGATGACTCTGACACATTGATTGACACAAAAAAAAGCGGCGCTGGACTGGGACTTTTTAAAATGCTTTACAGCAGTCACGGCGTCGTTTGTAATGTGGACCCTGGAAAAATCACGGAAGTGATCATCCTGATTTCATTAAATCACCCAGTGAGGGATTTCTTGCATATGCCGCGTTCGATACATTATTTCAATACGTCCTCGCGTTGAGCGGGGCGATCTCATTCAACCACGGTCGTTTCCGACGACCCTTTGCAATCTGTCAGGAGCTCCTATGGCCAAAATCAAAGTTAAAAATCCAGTCGTAGAAATGGACGGCGATGAGATGACAAGAATCATCTGGGCTGAAATTAAAAATAAGCTGATCCACCCCTTTCTTGATATTGACATCAAGTACTTTGACCTTGGGATGGAAAATCGGGACAAAACCGATGACCAGGTCACGATCGAGGCAGCTGAGGCCATCAAAAAATATGACGTTGGCATCAAATGTGCGACGATCACTCCTGACGAGGCACGCGTTAAAGAATTCAACCTGAAGAAAATGTGGAAGAGCCCCAACGGAACCATCCGCAATATTCTTGGCGGCACCGTATTCCGTGAGCCAATCATCTGTTCCAATGTCCCACGCATCGTACCAAACTGGAAAAAGCCTATTGTCGTCGGTCGTCATGCTCACGGGGACCAGTACAAGGCCACTGATGTCAAAATTCCAGGCGCTGGTAAGCTTAAAATGGTCTTTGAACCCGCTGGCGGTGGTACCACCCAATCCTGGGAGATCATGGATTTCAAAAATGCCGGTATCGCCATGGGCATGTACAATACCGATGAGAGTATTGAGGGTTTTGCCCGCAGCTGCTTTGCCTACGGACTTGACCGCAAGTTCCCCGTTTACCTGTCCACAAAAAACACCATTCTTAAAGTCTATGACGGCCGCTTCAAGGACATCTTCCAGACGGTCTTTGATAAAGAATTCAAGGACAAATTTGCCGCTGCAGGACTCACCTATGAACACCGCTTGATCGATGACATGGTCGCTGCGGTCCTGAAATGGGAGGGCGGAATTGTCTGGGCCTGCAAAAACTACGACGGCGATGTTCAATCTGACACCGTAGCCCAGGGATTCGGTTCCTTAGGGCTCATGACATCTGTCCTGATGTGTCCAAACGGTCGAACCATTGAAACAGAAGCTGCCCATGGTACCGTGACGCGGCACTACCGTGACCATCAAAAAGGCAAACCAACATCGACCAATCCGATCGCCTCCATTTTCGCATGGACCCAGGGTCTCGCGCATCGCGGCAAACTGGATGGAACTCCCGAGGTCACAGAGTTCGCAAGAAAGCTGGAGGAGGCTTGTGTCGAAACTGTTGAGGCTGGGCACATGACTAAGGACCTTGCCGTCTGTATTCATGGCAATAATCCGCCTCCCGGCAGCTATCTCTATACAAACGATTTCTTGACTAAATTGGCTGAGAACCTGCAACGAAAAATGCGTTGAAGCTCTGCCATCTGATATCTCGAATTGCTACCAATGAAAAATTCGCTGAGACCTTTTGAGGTTTCAGCGTTTTTTTTTTCGCGATCTTGATTTGAACTGCAGATCATTGCTTTAATGCTATTTTAGCAGCAGTGCTGCAGCCTCGGCCGTTCCCGCAACGATTGACTTCCAGCGGGCCCTCGTCGAACTCATCAACGCGCCTCCCACTTGGGTTTGTACCTTAACGAGATAGACACCCTGCACTTCGCCGTGATCAGGCCACGCTAAAAAAACAGCACTAAATTGTTTAACGGGTGAATAGTTTAGAGGGGCTATGAGTCTTTCGACGCGCCAATACACATTCAAATCCCTAAGAACCCCAAAGGATTGCATTGCTTTGAGATCTGGATTTAATCCCCACTCGCTGGTTCCTGCCTGCAGATATTCGCAAAAAGACTCACCATCAACCGTCACATTCACAGTTTTGACAGCCTCAAATCCCCGATTTCGGACGAGTTTACGAAGTTGCTCGAAATCCTTACAGAACATAGACCCACTGCGCTGCAGCGCCTCCACAGAGCCAGGCATCATGAAGCCGACCCCATAATAGAGCGTCTTGTCATGTTCTGTAAAATACTCCGAAAGATTCACAGCCCCTGCCCCCCGAAAAGCCGATGATTGCAAGGCCTGAAAGCCCCCCCGTTGGCACAACCATAGTAGCTGCGGGGCTACGCTCTCTTCAGGGAAATCATCGTCAGACTGCAGTGCTCCACAGATAGACGCAAATGTCATTGGTCCCTTTAAAGCAGAACCAAGGGACATGGGAACAGTTGATGTGCTGTCGGGTTTTCCGGAGGTCAACGCTGACGGTTTAGCAGACGCTTTTCCGCTGCGTGGCCCCATGGTTTTGCAAGCAGAGACGATCACCAAAATCGCAAAAATTTTGATAAATCTTATGCGCAGAATCCACCTCCCATGACCTCAATGATCGGTGATTGCACTGAGATCTTGAGCTCCAGTTGGAGCCAGTAACCATTGCATCGTGTTGAGCAGACACTAAAAATAAACTCATTTCTCAACATTTACGGACGGGTTAAATGGGGACACCCGACTGTCCCCATTTAAATCTGCTTTCTTCATGCTTTCCATCATCGTCACTCGTAAAATGGGGACGGTCGGGTGTCCCCCATTTAACCACGGATATCGGGTAGAATTCGCCATGACCTCATTCCATCTGCCAGGACTTTCGCATAGGAATCTCGTGGCTCGATCGCCTTGACATTCACCGCATCCCAGTAGGACGGCAGTGTTAAGTGGGCCTCACCTAGCTTGTACCAGGGAATACTTGGATACACGTGATGCACTGAATGAAAACAAAGATCATTAAAAAGCCACCGCGTAAACCAACTCGCCTTAATATTACGACAAGACATCGCTTGTCGATAGGTCTCGTCCGCATGACGAGCCTCCCACAAACCATAGTGTTCAGCCAGGGCACGCATTTGTAATAGCCCCCCTGCGACCCGTTCCAAGATGAAATAGGTCAAGATAAATTCAAATAACACATCAAAATAAATCGCCGCCAATACCTGAATCATAAAGACGCTGACGATCCCAATAGCGTCCTGGCGCATGGCTTGGCGCATTTGAGGAAATTTGTGCTGCAGTCGGGAGGCCGTCAGCCATTGGCGTAAGATAAATCCTAAGCCAGCAAACACAAAAATATTCACCAACCATTGATGCCTGATATACCACCTTTTCATTAACCCAGCTTGCTCAAACTCTGATTTCAAAAATGTGGGACGCTCAGGATCTTCCGTATCACGTCCAAGAAGCGCGTGATGTAACTTGTGAATTTCTGTATAGGTTCTGTGAGGCCAGTAAACCATCCAAGACCATAGCAGAGGCCAACGATCATCGAACCACCTGATACCTGTGTAGGTTCTATGAATACAATCGTGCCCAGTCACCAGAACTGCGGTATAAACCAAAGACATCGGGACCGATACAACCACTGCCAGTCGAAAATCCCGCTGCCAAAAAATGGTCGCTGCACCTCCAAGCCCAAGCAGCAATAGCGTGTGAATCGTTGCATGGACCAGGCCTTGCCCCGGCGTCACTTCACTCATCCGCGCCAAAGCCCGCGCTAACTGCTGTTTCTTATCTAATACTGGCACGAAAGCACCTCTCAGATGGCTTTAATTCCTGGATTTATTGGACCCCGCTCGCTTGGTCGCAGGCGATTTTTTTCTGGGGGTTGATGGTTCTCGATGATCCCCCATCTCATCAGCGACACGATCGAATTGTTTGGGACGCTTTTTGACGAGCCAACGAGAACGAATCCATTGTCCATCCTCAAGTTTTGCCCAACCGCCGTGAATGGTCACGCGGACCTCGTCGCCACCGACAAGCCGGCCCACCACTTTAGAATGTCGATTCGGCTGAGCACGAATATTCATTTCAGATGCCTTGATAAATCTTTTTTGCCCACCGGAGCCAACCGGGCGACGGCTCTCAGGCTCAGGGAAAGACCCCCTGGCATCATTTTTTCCATCGAATTTTGGTTTTGGCTCAACAGCAGTGGATTCCGCACCAGGTGCAATAAGCGTCCCGTCACCGTCCAAGGTCGTATCCGTCACTGGCTTCGTTGCCACATCGAGCGGCTCATCTTTAGGTAATGCTTTTTGATCCGGATCCAGGTTTCGAAAAGTCTCATCCTCGGTCAATGGTTCCTGCGGGGCAGGCTTCGTGCAGGCGATGAATGTCACAACACTCAGCGCCATCATGAGCAAAGCAAAGAACCTGGGTTGATTGAACATACTCGTTCCCTCACTCACCTGCCTTCAAGGCATCATCGACCATGGACTTGAGTCGTTCAAGACCTTTAAAGCCTTCCATTTGCCCACGCATCTTCTTATCAGCGAAAACAAAAAACACTGGAAGAACGTCTGTTTCGGCGATTTCAAGAATCTCAGGGTGATCATCCGTGCAAATCTGACCGAAGACCATGCCCTCCGCATCCGCAGCCTCGATTCTTTCGATGGCTGGAATCGATAGCTTGCAGGCCCCACAACCCTTTTTCCATAGTTTTAAGAATACTTTATCTCCCGCATCCAAATGTTTTTGCAAATCCTCTGGCGACCAGTCGCGCATGCTACACCCCCAATGTTAAGACGATTCTGCAACGAAAAAACGTCCACCTCAAGTCATTAGTGACTTTGCCGGAATCTATGAGTGCGCTACACTGTCCCGGTGTGTAATGGGCAGGAGCGACCCGCATGGCAAAGCCGCAGAACATGATCCCTCTCAACCTTCCATGGTGCGGGTCGTTGCTTTTGTCCCTGAGCTTGAGCAGTGCCACTTCTATTGGTTTGTGCCCGAGTGTTTATGCAGAGTCACCAGATCAATTGGTGGTGATTTCTCCCCACAGAAAATCCATTCAAAACGAGTTCATACCTGCGTTCCAAGGTTGGTACAAAGCCACTTTTGGCAAGACCGTGAGCGTTGACTGGCTGGATCAGGGTGGAAGTACGGATGATATTAAGTTCATCAAAGCGCGATTTGCGACGAACCCAAAGACTGCTTACATAGACGTGTTTTGGGGCGGCGGCACGACCATTCACACGGAACTGGCCGACAAGCGTTGGGTCGAAACGTTAAATTTAAGTCCCACTTTAAAAGCACAAATTCCAGCATCAGCCGGTGGTATCCCTCTCAGTAATCGTGAGGGAACCTTTGTGGCTCAGGCACTGTCGTCCTTTGGAATCTTCTATAATCGCCGCATTCTGAGCATAGAACACCTGCCAGAACCTGTCACTTGGGAGATTCTGGCTGACCCCAAAATGAATGACAAAATTGTGCTTACAGATGCCCGGAAATCAGGAACCGCGAGCGTGATGAATCACGTGATTCTGGCGAGCTTCGGTTGGGAACGAGGATTTCAGATCCTGACGGCCATGGCAGGTAATGCCCGTCAATTCACACCATCAAGTTCTGACGTCATTAAGTCTATCGTTGCAGGTGAGGCGGCTGCGACCCTAGCGATCGATTTTTATGCTCTCGCAAAAATTGGTGAGCTAGGGGGCGCTAATCTTGGGTTTGCTTTGCCCGAGGGCAAAACCATTCTGGAGGGCGATCCAGTCTCGATCCTCAAAGGTGCGCCGCACAGAATTGTGGCAGACCGTTTTGTCACATTTATTTTATCACCGGAGGCGCAGCTTCTGCTGATCTTGCCCAAAGGTTCCCCAGATGGGCCAAAGTTTGAAA
>JBILMN010000199.1:0-5130 GCA_044375465.1 Oligoflexales bacterium
AAATTTTGCGTTGCCATCATCGAGAACAGTCAAAGAAACCGCCTCGTCACCGACCCGAAGCTCCACCGCTTTTTTAAGATTGGCGCCACGGACTAAAACCTCTTGACCGGGCTTTGCCACCAGCGGCTTAAGGCTTGTAATTTTAACGTCAGATGAAACGGCACCGCCGCCAAAAAATGGCGATGTGGGACAGTCTGCACTTTGCGGATCATCGCAGCGGGTTATTTGCTTGGCGTTGCAGGCAGCAAGCAGGAAAATTATAACCAGAAGATTCATCATTTCCATGAACAAGACCTTAGACTCCCCGATAGAACGCCAAATGCTCTGACACACAAACCCGGTCACAAGACTTTGAATGGGTCGGCAAAGGCAGCCCAAAATTTAAGAGATCGACGATTGAGGTACTGAGGACCTGGAAAATTTCTGTGGTTTTTATGAATTCTCCAAAAATCAAAATCGCAATATTTTCAGGTCCCAATGCTCCGCACGCTCGCTGTCATAACGTCGGTCTTGCGAAATCTTTACCCGACTCCGGTGACCGCCTATGTTTTAGGCATCAAACAAGGATGTGGCCAGAGACCGCAGCTTTCGTCGCAGATCCCCAGGCCAAAGGTGACGCAGAATCATGGTGTGTTTGTGCACAGGCCCCCAAAACGCATCGAGCCAGCGGGCTGCGTGGGACGTCATGTGATATGACGGCGCGGAGACGGTGGGCCAGTTCATTCAGATATTTAACTGAAATCATGGCCATTTACCTTGATTGGGCCGGCGTCTTTTGAGTAGACTGGGGCCTCTTGTCGGAGGTTATTCATGACGTTTTCGCGCCGTATCTTGTCCGTGCAGCCCTCTCCCACCCTGGCCCTCAACGCCAAGGCGGTTCAACTCAAAAAAGAAGGGCACAAAGTCTTGAACTTTGCCGTCGGCGAGCCCGATTATCCGACGGCTCCCATCGTGGTGGAGCGTGCGATTGAAAGCCTGAAAGCAGGTCGCACGAAATATACGCCCGCCGGCGGTGGGCCGGAGCTGCGAGACGCCATCGCCGAAAAGCTTCGCCGTGACAACGGACTGACGTTTGATGTGTCGCAGATTGTAGTCGGTATGGGTGCCAAGGAAATTTTATTTCATACGTTTTTGAGTCTGCTCAATGACGGTGACGAGGTCATTTTGACCACCCCTTGCTGGGTCAGCTATGCTGATCAGATCAGAGCCGCTGGCGGCGTGCCAGTGATGGTTCCTGTGCCCGAGGCGGGTGGGTTTCCGAGCCTTGAGACCATTGAAAGTTATGCGACCCCGCGCACCAAGATTTTCGTGTTCAACTCTCCCAATAACCCTGGCGGCTATATTCTCAGCGAGTCGGAACTCAAACAACTGGGACAATTTCTTGCGGCCAGGAAGTGGTGGGTCATCTCCGATGAAATCTATGAGTACATGAGTTTTGATGTACCCCACGTCAGCCTCCTAAAAACCAACCCCGAGCTCAGTGAACGGTTTGTACTGGTCAATGGACTGTCCAAAGCCTTTGCCATGACCGGCTGGCGCGTGGGCTACTGCGCCGCGCCCCGTGAGCTTGCGGCCATGGTGCGATCTCTTCAAAGCCACAGCTCCACGTGTTTGCCAGGATTTATCGAAGATGCCTCGGTCGTGGCACTGAAAGCAGGCCGACCGCTGATGGCGAAGGATATTGAGCGTCTGCGCGCGCGTCGCGATCTTGCGGTGGGTCATCTACGCAAGCTCGGGGGCATTAAGTTCATGTACCCTCAAGGGGCTTATTATATTTTTGTCGATATCCGGGAGCATCTGAAGGGTGGGGACACGAGCCTGAAATTCAGTGACCGTTTGTTGGTGGAGCATCATCTGGCCCTGGCTCCGGGCGAAGCATTTGGTGCCCCGGGGTTTTTGCGGCTGAGTTACGCCACCGATGACGAAACCATCATTGAAGGCATCAACCGCCTCCACCGGGCGCTGTATCCGCAGCAAGCATCACGAGTCTAAAGCCGGACCGCAGATTCCGTAACTTATTTGCCAAGAAAGATCATGATCGATGTCATTGCTCGAAAAATCAGAACTCATCAAACAAGAATTTGCGGTCGACCGCGATGCCGCGGTCAAATCCGCCAAACCGGAAGCCGTAGAGGCCCTGCGTGTCGCCTATCTCGGACGCAAGGGCAAGGTCACCGCCTTGATGGAAGACCTTCGCAACGTCTCCAAAGAGGACCGTCCCGCCGCTGGCAAAGCCGTCAATGTGGTGAGGCAAATGATTGATGCCAGCATCGAAGACCTCAAGTCACAGGCCAAAGCCTGGGAGCTGCAGGCGATCATCGAACGAGCTCCCATCGATGTGACCCTTCCCGTTGACGAGAGCCGGCACGTCGGATCCATTCACCCCGTCTCACTGGTACGTCAGCAGCTCATCAAAGTATTCAAGTCCCTTGGATTTACAGTGGCCGATGGCCCCGAGATTGATTTTGATTTCTTTAACTTCTCCGCTCTGAATATTCCTGACCACCATCCGGCGCGGGATATGCAAGATACATTCTATGTGGACACGACCGACAAAGCAGGCGGTGACAAGGCCGAGAAGATGCTGCTTCGAACCCACACATCCAACATCCAAATTCACGCCATGATGAACGAACGCCCACCGCTACGCGTCATTGCCCCGGGCCGTGTATTCCGGTGCGATAGCGACATGACACATACGCCGATGTTTCATCAGATCGAAGGGTTTGTTGTGGATGAGGGTATTACGTTTGCGCATCTGAAGGGCACGATTGATACATTTCTTAAAGCGATTTTTGGCTCGTCTTTGAAGTCGCGGTTTCGTCCAAGTTTTTTTCCGTTCGTGGAGCCCGGAGCAGAATTTGACGTTGAGTGCGGCGTCTGCAAAGGCAAAGGCTGCCGTACCTGTAAAGACACGGGCTGGATTGAGATCGGTGGCTGCGGCATGATTCATCCGAATGTTTTTGAGGCGGTGGGCTATGACAGTAGCCGCTATTCCGGATTCGCATTTGGTTTTGGCATGGACCGCATTGCCATGAACCGTTACGCCCTGCCTGATTTGCGACAGCTGTTTGAGGGGGACTATGAGTTTCTTGGCAACTTCCCCCTGCACACATCGTGACTGCCTGACTGACTGAGTTGACTGACTGAATGAACGAATGGATCAATGATCGCCTGACATCGAAGAAAAAAAGGTATTTTTGATTATGCAAATCTCTCTGAATTGGCTCAAAGACTACATGAATCTTGACGGCATCTCGGTCGACCAGATTGCAGCAACCCTGACCGATATCGGCCTAGAGGTGGAAGCCATCCAAAAATCCGCCTCATTTGGCGATACGGTTGTCGTGGGACGCATCGTCGATGCGGTGAAACACCCCAACGCCGACGCCCTCAAAGTCTGCAAAGTTGACATAGGTAAGCCAGAACCGCTGCAGATTGTTTGCGGTGCACCCAATGCCCGAGTCGGCCTCGATGCTTGCGTCGCATTGGTTGGGTCCGTGCTGCCTGGAGATTTCAAAATCAAAGAAGCAAAAATCCGGGGCGAAGAAAGTTTTGGCATGATGTGCTCAGCCAAGGAGCTTGGTCTCAGTGATGGGCACGAAGGAATTATTGAATTAAGCACCAGCTACAAGCCGGGAGCGCCAGTGATCCGAGCTCTTGGGCTTGATGATGTGGTGCTCACCCTGAATGTCACACCAAACCGCGCCGACTGTCTTGGCCATGTCGGCGTCGCCAGAGACCTTGGCGCAAGGCTTGGTAAGCCGCTCAAAGTTCCTGCATGTGCCCCCAAAACGGCGGCGCTAAGCTCCAAAGACATTAAAGTTGAAATCAAAACAGATCGCTGCGGACGGTTTGCCGCTCTTGCCATCAAAAACATCAGACCAGTCAAATCACCACCGTGGCTCAAACAGCGCGTTGAAGCTGTAGGGATGCGTTCGATCAACCTGATTGTCGATGCCACCAACTATGTCATGCTTGAGATGAATCATCCGATTCACGCCTATGACGAGCGTGACGTCAAGGGGCGGCATTTCATCGTGCGCGAGGCCAGCGACGGCGAACGATTTACGACGCTGGATGGCCATGAACGAATGCTTAAGACTGGCGACGTCTTGATCTGTGACGGCGAGCGACCTATCGGGCTGGCCGGGGTGATGGGAGGCCTCAATAGCGAGGTCAAAGAAGACACGACCGCCATCTTACTTGAAGTTGCATGGTTCGATCCCAACTCTGTGAGGTCGACCTCGCGCCGCCTTGGGATCCACTCGGAGGCGTCACACCGATTTGAGCGGGGTGTTGACATCAACAATGCCGACAAAGTCGCGAAGCGATTTGCAGAGCTCATGCAGCAGTGTGTCAGCGAACTGAATGCGGCTGGAGCGAATCTACCGATGCCCGAAGTGGCCCATGACATCGTGGATAACTACCCGGTCAAGCCGCAGCCTAAGTTGATTGCGCTGCGAGTGAGTGAGGCCAAGAGTTTTTTGGCGAGTCCGCATCTGACGACGGATCAAATCAAGAAAATGTTTGATGGCCTGCAGGTCAGGCTTGCTGATCAGGCTCAAGACCGCTTGGTTTTTGAGATCCCAACATGGCGCGTCGACATCGAGCGAGAGTGTGATTTGATCGAAGAGATCGGCAGACTTATGGGCTACGATAAAGTTCCCTACCAGCTTCCGAGGATGTCACTCGAGCCAACGCCTGAGGATGCTTTAGTTGATTTCATCGAACACGCGAGAATCGAAATGGCATCACGGGGCCTCAGAGAAACCATCAGCTTCCCGTTCTGGAGTGACGATGACGCCGCAAAACTTCGACTCAAAGACCCGCACCCATTTGTGCCATCCCTGAAATTAGCGAATCCCATCGCCGATGACGCGCGGTGGATGCACACCACTCTAGCCTGTGCACTGATCAAAGCGGTCAGTAACAATCGCCGCCACGGCGTAAAGGGCGCAAAGTTATTTGAGTTGGGGCGTGGATATTATGACTTTAACGCAAAACCACTGCAACGCAACGCTTTGACAATCTTCAAAAACCTTGACCGCAAGGGACGCCATTTAACGCTCAGAGCCCGCGAGGACAAGAACCGCCCCACCGAGCGGCATTGGCTAGGCGGCATCATCG
>JBILMN010000200.1:0-5123 GCA_044375465.1 Oligoflexales bacterium
GCTCATGGTTTCTATAAAAGGCTCGGATTCGTCGACAGTGGAGAAATGAAAAAGATCCTGATAGGCGGATATCCGGTAACCTGTTATCCGATGGAGCTGTGCTTGAATTGAACCGAGCTTTCTGATGTTATTGGCCAATTTGCAATATTTTATAAAGTAATTCAGACAAAAATAGCTGCCAAAGATAGTATCATATGATACTATCACCCTATGCGACCACCTTTCAAAATAACCAATAAATCTCTTTCCTTATGCACTGAAATTGCCAGGACTGTCGGTCAATTCGAGGGAATTAGTTCGCCTTCTCCGCAACCACAACTGCGCCGCCAAAATCAGATCAGAACAATCCATGGAAGTCTCGCGATAGAGGGGAACACGCTTAACCTCGATCAGGTGACCGCCATATTAGAAGGGCGTAAGGTACTCGGCGATCCTCGTGAAATTCTTGAGGTTCGCAATGCAATCAAGTCGTACGAACAGGCGCATAAGTGGAATTCTCTTAAAGAATCGGACCTTCTTAAGGCCCACAGCGTCATGATGTCAGGATTGGTGTCCGATGCAGGAAAGTATCGCTCTATAAACGTTGGTATTATCAAAGGATCGAAAGTCGGTCATGTAGCTCCAAAACCAAAATTAGTACCTCACTTGATGAGTGAACTCTTTGATTTTTTAAAACGTGACCGCGAAACGCCCACTTTGGTTAAAGCATGTATTTTTCACTATGAATTAGAGTTTATTCACCCATTTTCCGATGGAAATGGGCGAATTGGTCGACTTTGGCAGCACGTAATATTGCTATCTGAAAGCCCAATTTTTTCTTATATCCCAGTCGAATCGGTCATTAGAGAAAGGCAGGCGGCATATTATCAAGCCCTCTCGGCATCGGATAAAGCCGGCGATGCAACCATATTTATTGAGTTTGCACTTACAACGATTCGCGACAGCCTGGCTCAGTTAATGGAGCAAATTAGAACTAAACCTTTAACTACTAAAGATCGCCTCGAAATTGCCTCTAGTAAGTTCGGTAGTAAATCATTCTCCCGAAAAGATTATCTGATAATTTTTAAATCGATTTCATCTGCAACTGCCAGCCGTGACCTACTAGTGGGCGTGCAATCGGGTGAGCTTAAAAAAGACGGCGAAAAAGCGTTAACAAGATATTCGTTTTCGAAAGCGAAATAATCGGACACTTTCAGATAACACTTCATTGATTGGATGGCCATTGTCCTAGCTAGTGATTAATCATTGGCCTAGGGCTTCAGGGCAATTTACGAGCGTCACCAGCCAGAACCGACGGTCCTCTATCAATCAGTGGCAAGAGCTTGGCCAAAGATTGAGGTGGAGTATGCCGTTAATGAGCAAACAACTGTGCCCCATGTGGCATCAGAGTTTCAGAGGTACACGCGATGCGGAGTCTTAGAACACAGATTTGTAATACTTTACTGCAAGGGCTGACAGGCAGAGCGAGTGACCGGATTTAGCTGCGAAGATCGAGGTTTCTGTTCATCCTTTGGATCTCGACGTACTTTGCAGAAGTCTAAGTCCTTCCGCGTTGCGTCAGAATGACACCGGAGAAGTTTAGGTTGACCATTTTATTGTAGTGTGAGACGCTACAACTGCCAGGCCGTGGAGGTTGCTGTGTCTAAGCAAATCGAGTTTGAATGGGACCAGTGGAACGTCCAAAAAAACCAGCAGAAGCACGGTGTTTCTATTCTGGAAGCCGAAAGTGCGTTTTTCGATCCGAATTACTGCTTATTTCGTGATGAAAAACATTCTACTATTCGCGAAGAACGGTACATTCTTTATGGGAAAAGTTTAGAGAATCGGATTTTAATGATTGGATTTACTCGTCGTAATCATAAGGTGCGTATCATTACTGCTCGTGCAGCGTCACGTAACGAAAGGGGAATCTATGAGCAAAAAAAGTAAGAAAACAAAAGAAATTTTAGATTATGACACCAATGACACTAGTACGATGATTGATAAAAAAAACCAACTTCGCTTTGAAGATGTTGGTCTCAAACTTCCTTCCGCGCCGCCAACTCAAGTGATCTCTATAAGGCTGCCAACCGAGCTTTTAAACGAACTTAGAGCCATGGGATCACAAGATGATGTTCCCTATCAATCCTTGATTAAAATCATGTTAGCAGATGGAATTAGGGAAAAGAAAAAGAAATCAAAAAAGACGGCTTAGGGTTTAGCACGCAAGGTGTTACTTTTAGAAGCGAGCTTTCAGCAGGGAAAAAAATGTTGCTTCGTGTTTAAGGTGATGGCCATACTGACGTCTAATTTTTTGAATGACTTCGGAGTGATAAAGTTCAAAGAACACTGAGACAAGCGCAAGGGCGTGTAAACGTGACTTTAGAGGAACCGTCAGTTATGGATCCTGATTCTCCATCGCCAGAAATTGAGATCAAACTCTCGTCAAGTTGGCTAAAGCGCTTGAGGCCTGAGTTTGAGGCCCCTTATATGCGAGCTTTAAAGTTATTTTTGACGGGTCAGATACAACAGCAAAAAACCATTTATCCGGCCCCATCGGAATGGTTTGCGGCTCTCGACGCCGTCGCATTTGAGCAGGTGAAAGTGGTCATTATTGGCCAGGATCCCTATCACGGAGAGGGGCAGGCGCATGGTTTGAGTTTTTCGGTGCGCGATGGTGTGGCCTTGCCACCGAGTTTGGTCAACATATACAAAGAGCTAGCGGACGATCTCGGAATTCAGGCAGTCAAATCCGGATTTTTGGAACCCTGGACCCGCCAAGGAGTGTTGCTGCTCAATAGTGTGCTGACTGTAGAGGCTGGTCGGGCCGCAAGCCACCAGGGCAAAGGGTGGGAACAGTTTACAGACCGGATCATCCAGCAATTGGCGTCAGAGCGCGAAGGTCTTGTTTTTGTGCTGTGGGGGTCTTACGCGCAGAAAAAAGGCGCCTTGATTGATCGCAAGAGGCATCTGGTTATCGAGTCGCCGCACCCGTCGCCCCTCAGTGCGTACCGGGGGTTTTTTGGCAGTCGCCCCTTTTCGAGGATCAATGCATGGCTCAAGGAACGCGGCGATACACTGATTGATTGGCGGCTCTAGGGCCACCGCAATCAGCACCTGCTTTCAGCCGAGAGATGATGATCTGATGAATCTTGTGAATTTAGGATCCAGACCCTTCATCCAGTTGCTGGGTCAGATAATTTTGCAGGCCGATATCCTTAATCACGCTCAGCTGGGTTTCGAGCCAATCGGTGTGCTCCTCTTCACTCACGAGAATTTTCTCGAGAAGTTCTCGCGTGCCGTGATCGCTGGCGTCCCAACAGAGTTCAATGGCTTTGCGCAGGCGCGGTACAGCGCGATTTTCCAGGGCGAGGTCGCTCTCTAATTGCTCTTTAACGTCTTCACCGATGTTGAGCTTTTCGAGTTTTTGCAGGTTCGGGATTCCTTCCAAAAACAGAATGCGGTCCACGAGGACGTCCGCGTGTTTCATCTCGTCGATAGATTCTTTGTAAACTTTATGAGCGATTTTCTTAAAGCCCCAGTTTTTGCACATTTTGGCGTGAAGGAAGTATTGATTGATGGCCGTCAGCTCACCGGTCAGTATGTCATTTAATGCTGAGATGACTTTTGCGTCGCCTTTCATAAAACCTCCCAAAATAAATATAAATCTCGACGGCGAATGCATCGCCCAAGGACCTTCATGGTCGCATAAATGACCAAATCTGCCACCGAAATCTCACGACCTCGCCCCACCTGCTTAAAGATTTTGCAGATGACCGAGGGCCGCCTCAATAGTCTGCAAGTCCTTGCAGAACGCAAATCGCACGTAATGATTTTGCGCCCGAATCTTCTCGGGATTTTCATAGAAAACACTGGTCGGTATGACCGCGACTTTTTTATGCTCGGTGAGCCATAAGGCAAAATCCACGTCTGGCATGCGCGAGATATGACTATAGTCGGCCACGACAAAGTATGTCCCCTGAGGTCTTCGAAATTTAAATCCGAGTGCGCTCAATCCGTCGCAAAGACGGTCACGTCGTTCTTGGTAGTCTCGACGCAAGCCTTCAAAATACTGATCACTCAGTTCAAGAGCGGCGCAGATACCAGCCTGCAGCGGTGTGGCTCCACAAAACACTGTGAATTGATGAATTCCCCGTAGCTCCCGGGTGAGCTCGGGGGGAGCGTATGTGAATCCGACCTTCCATCCCGTCAGGCTGAATGTTTTTGCCGTACTGGAAATGACGACTGTTCGCTCGCGCATGTTGTCAAGTGCTGCCAGTCGTGTCACCGGTATATCATCGTAGATCAACTCCTCATAAACCTCATCGGTCACAACGATCAGATCATGGCGCAGGGCAAAATCAGCGATCAGGTTCAGTTCCTCGTGGTCAAATACGCGTCCAGTAGGGTTGTGTGGCGTGTTGATGAGAATCATTTTGGTTCGCGGGGTGACAGCCGCCTCAAGGTCCTCACGGCGGAATGTCCAATCGGGAGTCTTCAGCGGCACCTCGACGAGTCGCGCGCCGCTTGAAAACGCACCTGCCGGATAACAGTCAAAAAACGGCGCAAACGTGATCACTTCATCACCGGGGGATAGTAAAGCCTGAAATACGCAGAACAATGCTTCCGTTGCGCCAGAATAAACAGTCACCTCGGATTCTGGATCGTAGGCGAGGCCGGAGGTTTTTTTCATACGATCTGCGAGTCGTGTTCTGAGCTGCAACAGTCCTGCAGAGGGAGCATACTGATTGAAGTTTCCGCGGATCGCGTCCATCGCCGCTTCTTTGATGGCATCGGGGCCGTCAAAATTAGGAAATCCCTGGGCCAAATTGATCGCGCCAAAGCGATTGGCAGCGACCGTCATCGTGGTGAAGATTGAGGTGCCAAAGTGGCTCCATTTTTTGGTGATGCGTGGCATGGTCTCCTCGAGGGTGCATGGGCAGAGAATGGGCTTCGACAGAGGGACTATATCTCACAATGGTCGCCGTTTAAACTGGCACGACTGGATGCGTCTAAAAATTTCTCTGAGTGTGATCCATGGTCAGATGGACCTGTTTTAGTGCCGTCGGGGCCTATTGCAGGCTAGGGGTGCCTTGTTTTGTGGCAGACAGGGGCGGAAGGTCGGCGTCAAAAAGCACGTGCCA
>JBILMN010000201.1:0-5070 GCA_044375465.1 Oligoflexales bacterium
GGAGGGTAGGGGATCAGCGGGTTGCAGACGCAACTTGATGCTCTGTATGACGCTATATGGCACAAGTTTGAGCTTTGGATGGACGGCATACCAGATGGTTAAACCCGGGATGACGAGTGCATGAACCAGCGACTGCCAGATTGCGGTCGAAGCGATCATGGAGTCGACGGACCAAAAGTTATGGGTTGGCCATACAATGAACCCATAGCCTGCGATGAGTCCTGAGGTAATCCATGGGACGACGCGTGCCTGTCGATCCGTGATACGAAAGCTCTCGATCGCAAATTTGAAGGTACAAAAGGTTGCTAACGATTGCAATGCAACTACTACAAAGAATGTTGAGGTAGCATTGATTTTATGAAGACTGAAAAGCATGAGTGTCAAGGTTTGTATAATCGCCGACTCTGAACTCATGGAACGAATATCTGAGAGGGGATTGAGGATTTTGAGGAATAAACCGCGGTAAAATGACGTATAAAACGCGGATGTTATGGCTAACCCTAGCGAGGACGCCACGATAATGTCAATACCGCCGATTTTCACCCATGGGAAAAGATCGGTTCCCCGTATGATCGCATAAACTGCGCTAACACAAATGCTTGCGGCTACCAGCATCGATAACAGTGAACGGGAGATTTTAGCGGAGTTGATCATCTTAAGCCTTCTGGATCTTCGATTCTTTGTGGACGGGTAGCGTCACGGTGAACACTGATCCCCGCCCCACCTTACTTTGAACATCGATGGATCCACCAAGATCCCCGATCATGCCATAAACAATGGAAAGCCCTAGGCCTGTACCCTGGCCAGGCTCCTTGGTGGTGAAGAACGGTTCAAATATTTTTGACAGGTTCTTTGGGCTAATACCTGAGCCTGTGTCAGTGATTTGAATCGTGATCTGTTCGTTCCTGCTTCTGCCGATATTTGCGGTTGCGACTTCTAGGGTCCCACCATCGGGCATGGCTTGAAAGGCATTTGAACAAAGATTTAATATCACTTGAGTCAGGCGATTTTGATCGGACGTGATCTCGTGATGTTTGGCATCAAGCTTCAGGACAATTTCACAACGGTTGCCACTATTGTGGCCTAGTGCGGCAAATTTGACTGCGTTTGGGATGACAGTGTGGAGGTCACAGTGTGTCAGGTTCGGTTTTAATGGTCTTTGCCGGGCGTAGTCCAGGAG
The DNA here is from genome assembly GCA_044375465.1 of Oligoflexales bacterium. Classification (GTDB taxonomy): domain Bacteria; phylum Bdellovibrionota_B; class Oligoflexia; order Oligoflexales; family RGVZ01; genus CAMDKS01. Next base: position 1,181 of record JBILMN010000201.1, read on the forward strand.
ATTCTCGACGATGGTCTTACAACGTTTGGCCGCAGCCTCAATCTCGACGACATCCTGATAGTGTTGACTTTTTTTATCCATCTCCCGAAGTAGCATCTGTGAAAAAACCAGGATGCCCCCGAGTGGATTATTGATTTCGTGTGCAAATCCTCCGGCAAGCTGTCCGATGGAAGCCAACTTTTCACTTTGAGCCACCTGTCTCTGGAGATTTTTAGCTTCGGTACGGTCGCGGTAAATCTGGACAACGGTCTGATCATCTGCCGAGGAACTCAGTTTCCTCGTTGCAACCTCGTACCAACGGTCATTCAGGGCGTTGTGGATCTCGTACCGTGGCATGGAGCCGTTATCTCGATGATCGCGTGCCTCGCGCATTTTGCAATTCTCACAGGGAGTGTCCCGTCCCGCGAAAACTTTATAACAAAGTTTTCCGCCAAGGTTTTTAACATCGACGCCTGAAATTTCGGCCATGACTTGATTGGCGCGACCAATCACGTAGTTGTTTGAGACTGTGATAAATGGATCTGGCAATGCGTCGATGGTCTCAAGCCATTGACGTTTTAATGTTTCAACAAATGCGATCTCATCACGTGGTGCCGATGAGGATGCGGAGGTCTTTAACTTGGCGGATGATTTGCTCACTGCGGGCTCCGTGGTCTTCCAACATGAATAATTCCGGAGTGTTGATCGGCACTTGGAGGCAAATCATGAGGCGCAAGTCTTGGGAATTGCGATGGTGAAAGTCTGGCTTTTTGGTTCTATTCACAAAAGACTGTGTTCTACAAATGAAACCGCAGGCTTCAGTTTGATCTAAAGCCTGCGGTTTATGTCGTGTAGCAATGAGTTCAGTGATGGATGTGAGCATCTCCAGCTGAGACTTCGGATTCGGTGATGCGTTTTAGTTTCTCGAATAGCGCATCCTGACGATCCTTTTCTTCTTTCTTGAAGTCTTCCCAAGCCAGAGCATGCATGAGCACGGCATCCATGTGATCAACGACGACCACTTTGACCTCCTTGAGAATATTCTTCGGAAGATCGATGAGGTCCTTCTCATTTTCGCGAGGGATGATCACTTTGGTGATGCCACCACGGTGGGCGGCCAGGATTTTTTCTTTGAGTCCGCCGATAGGTAGTGCTCGTCCCCGCAGCGTGATCTCACCAGTCATCGCGACATCCTTGCTGACGGGGCGACGGGTGAATGCTGATGTCAGGGCTGTGGCCATACAAAGACCGGCAGAGGGGCCGTCTTTAGGGATCGCACCCTCAGGAACGTGAATGTGAATGTCGACTTTATCGTAGAAACCTTCCTCAAGCTCAAGAAACGCCGCGCGTGAGCGAACATAACTCATGGCCGCTTGAGCGGATTCCTGCATGACATCGCCCAGTTTGCCGGTGATGGTCAGCTTTCCTTTGCCAGGAACCGTTGTCACCTCAACAACGAGCAGATCGCCACCAGTTTCTGTCCATGCAAGGCCCGTGCAGATACCAATCTCATTGGCGCTGTTTTGCATACCAACTCGTTGGCGACGAGGTCCGAGGTATTTGTTTACGGCTTTTTCGGTCACCACTTCGGTGATGTTTAACTTAGCTCGAACGGCTGTTCCATCGGCATTGGTGAGTTCTTCCGACTGGCCTTTTTTCTCGTTTTCCTCAGCGAGTTTTGCCAAATGCTTGTGGGCGATCTTGCGGCAGACGCTCCCAATTTCACGCTCCAGGTTGCGGACGCCGGCCTCACGGGTGTAGTAGGTGACGATCTCGCGCAGTGCCTTGGGCTGAAAGGTGACCTGACAACCCTCAAGACCATTTTCGCGCAGCTCCTTGGGAACAAGATATTGCTGAGCGATGGCGAGTTTTTCCTCCTCAGTGTAACCGGTCAGCTGCAAAATCTCCATGCGGTCAAGAAGTGGTCGTGGGATGGTATGGAGATTGTTGGCAGTGGCGATGAACAGACACCGTGACAGGTCGTAGTCGAGATCCAGGTAATGATCCACGAACGTGCGATTCTGTTCAGGGTCCAATACTTCAAGCATGGCTGAAGACGGATCGCCGCGGAAATCCTGGCTCATCTTGTCAATTTCGTCGAGGAGTACGACTGGATTGGATTTGCCAGCCTTTTTGAGGGCCATGATGATTTTGCCCGGCATGGATCCAATGTAGGTCCGCCGATGTCCGCGGATTTCCGCTTCATCACGAACGCCGCCCAGCGAAATACGAACAAAAGGTCTTCCTGTGCTCTCAGCAATGCTGCGAGCAAGCGATGTTTTGCCAACGCCAGGAGGGCCTGCGAGGCACAAAATGGGACCTTTGGCGGAATCGCTCAGTGCCCGCACAGAAAGATATTCGAGAATGCGGTCTTTGGGTTTTTCGAGACCATAGTGGTCGCGCTCCAAAATACTTGCGGCCACTTTGATGTTGTTTTTCTCGGTGGCAAACTCGCCCCAAGGCAATCCAAGGACGGTATCAATATAATTGCGAACGACGGTCGCCTCAGCGCTCATGGGTGACATGAGTTTTAGTTTGCGAAGTTCTTTGTTGAGCTTTTCACGAGCTTCGGTGGACAGGGCTTTCTTTTTGATGAGTTGCTCGATTTCCTGAAGCTCGGCGCGAGAATCGTCTTTCTCGCCAAGCTCCTTCTGGATCGCCGCCATCTGCTCGTTGAGATAGTATTCTTTTTGGGTTTTTTCCATTTGGCGCTTCACGCGGGCGCGGATTTTTTTCTCCACGCGCATGATTTCGATCTCGGATTGGATATAGCCATAAAGTTCTTCAAGGCGAGCTCTTGGATCGGTCTGCTCAAGCAGGCGCTGCTTGTCCTGAAGTTTAAGATTTGAGAGATGAGCAACCAGAGTGTCGGCAAGCTTGGACTCATCCTCAATGCCGGTGATGCTCAAAACCATTTCTTGCGGGATCCGTTTGTTGAGGCGGACGTAATTGTCAAAAGCCATTTTCACAGTGCGAACAATGGCCTCATTTTCAACGGTGGCATTGGCTTTTTCTTCCAGGTCCTCAGCCTCCACGTAGAAGAAATCCTCAGAATTCAGGAATTCTGTGATGCGCGCGCGACGCTGGCCTTCCACCAAAACCTTCACAGTTCCGTCTGGTAGACGCAGCAACTGGATGATGGTTGAAATGGTGCCGATTTTGTAAATATCGTCAGCAGTGGGGTCGTTGGTTTTTGCTTTCATTTGCGCCGCAAGAAAAATCTCCTTGCTGCCGCTCATCGCCTGTTCGAGTGCCAGGATCGACTTATCCCGCCCCACAAACAGTGGCACAACAGTTGACGGGAAGACGAGAATGTCTCTCAAAGGCAGCAGCGGAATGCGCTTGCGGCGACCATTTGGATCCTGCGGCGTATTTGACACCATGCACCTCCCTGTTTACTTTCTAAACCCCTGATAACACAGCCACATCCATGTGGTGGTGTTGAGTATCCGGGGACAACGTACTTTAATTGGCTCTACGGTCAATTTTAGCAGGAAGTTTGGCCGACATGAAAGCTAAAGCTAATGCCGGGCTAAAATTTCCCTACTTTGTACATTTATTGATCATATACACCCGCTTCAATGGGGATTAAATGGGGACAGTCGACTGTCCCCATTTAATGCCACTCAATGCGTGAAATCGCACTTGGACGCGAGTTGCCGCCAACGGATTTCGGAATAAAGTCCTATCATTGCGATCATACTTCAAGATGGTACGCGGATTGCTAAACAGTCTTCAGTTTCAAAAGGGGACAGGCGACTGTTCCTATTTAATTCCCCACTTAATTTTTGAAGGAAGCAGCATCATGGAATTTAGTAAGATTCATCCGTTGAGATTTGCTTTGGCCGCAGGGTGCTACGGAGCATTGCTGGGTATTTTTGTGACCGCAAGTGCCATGTTCGGCTTACCTG
>JBILMN010000202.1:0-5056 GCA_044375465.1 Oligoflexales bacterium
CTGCATGGGCAGCCGCGGATTGAACGGGGGGTCTTTGAGTTGCGGTAGGGGTAAATTGTAAAGCGTCATAAGCCCCGGTAGAAGAAGGGGTTCAGGTGATTCGTAGATTTCTTTGGTGGTGACATGTAGCTCTTTTTTCAGGATCTCCATGACGCTTTTGGGTAATTTTCCACCGAGTTCAAGCCGCACAGCCTCCTGGTGTTCGCGATTGGTGACCTCCCTTTGAACCGACTTTAGAAGATCGACAACCTCATTCTCCAGGAGCGTGTAGTCTAAATTTCTTGTGACTCTTATGGGGTGTGCGTCCGACAGTTCATAGCCAAGAAAAATACTGCCGATATTGGCCTTGACCAATTCCTCAAGCAGTACGAATTGCTTACGGTCCTGCTTCCAGGCGACCGGGATCAGGCGCGGAAGAACAGACGGTATTTCGACCAGTCCAATGGGTGGAGCGCCAAGTTGGCTGTTGTAGTTTACGTCTTTAAACAAAACGACCAGGTACTGCGCCAGGTTGGTTAGAAATGGAAACGGGTGTGCGGGATCTACGGCTAAAGGCGTTAATACAGGCAGAACATGATCACGGAAATGATGGGCTAATGTATGACGCGCATCCGCCGGCAACTGCTGCATGGTGACAATCTCAATGCCCTCAGCCGCAAGGGCTGGGAGGATGTCTTTTTGCAGTGATTCGTAGGCGATGGCTGTCAGTTCTGCAACCCGCAGCCGGATTTGTTCCAGAATTTGTTCACCGGACAGTTCATCAGGAGAGTCAGAAGAGGATTTGATATCCTCCTGCACCATCTTGCGCAGTCCCGCCACGCGTACCATGAAAAACTCGTCAAGATTGCTCATGAAAATACTGACGAATTTTAGACGTTCTAGCAGCGGCACTGATGGATTGATTGATTCATCGAGCACTCTTGCATTGAACTCGAGCCAGCTTAATTCGCGGTTGAGATAGCGATCCGTGTGCAGGCGCGGGATCTTGCTATGCGTGGCAGACAAAGTCGGTTTGTGGGGCGACGCTGGCGCGAGCCCAGCCTGAGGCACTGTTGATGATGAGAGTGATGACGGTGGCACTGATGAAGCTGCTGATGAAGCTGCTGATGAAGCCTGCGACGACGCCCCAGCGTCATGCTGTTTTTCGCTATGCTTGTCATGCGGTTTGTCGGTCATTGGTCTCGTCCTGCCTGGCATTGGCTGCACTACACTTCGTACCTATAGTTTATCGGGGCTTTGCAGGAAAGTCCTTGGGAAGATCTTACCTTGTGGAATATTGTCTAGAGTGGGCCGTCGGGGCACCATTAGCGCGTTGGAAATTTGCCAAAAAAGGCGCATAATCACGTTTTGCTGCAGAAAGGAACGCCGTAATGAAATCCAGACAGATTGTACCGGTGGCCATCACGGGTACTGGGATGGCGGTCCCCCCGCGTGTGGTGACCAATCATGACTTGGCAAAACTCATGGATACTTCCGATGAGTGGATTCGGCAGAGGACGGGGATCGAAGAACGGCGGCATGTGGATGCCGGTGTCAGTCCTTCGGACCTAGCCTTGGAGGCGGCGCAAAAAGCTATCACTGCGGCAGGCCTGACGGCACAGGATCTGGACTTTATTCTCGTGGCGTCCTTGTCTCCGGAACAGTATTTCCCAGGGACATGCTCGTTTTTGCAGGCCAAGCTTGGGCTTGAGACAACATCCGGCTTGGATATCCGTGCACAGTGCAGTGGATTTGTCTATGGGCTTGAAATGGCTCATGCCTTAATTAGTTGCGGACAATATCGGCGCATCTTGCTTGTGGGTGTTGAGATTCAAAGTGTCGCTCTGGATTTCACGGATCGTGGGCGTGATACCGCGGCCCTGTTCGGAGATGCAGCCGGTGCTGTGATATTGGAGCCGGCTCTGAACCAAAGCCACGGAATTCAGAAGGTTATCACCCATATTGAGGGGCGTCATGCCGATAAACTGGGCGTGAAATACCCCAGCGCCGTGGGTGGGGCGTGGATCAAGCCTGAGCATATTGCCGCTGGTGGTCACAATCCCCACATGGATGGGCGATTTGTCTTCAAAAATGCCGTGACGCGCATGCCTGAGGTCATCGGAGAGGTCCTCAAAGACCAAGGTCTGTCAGTTCAAGATATTGATCTGTGGCTCTTTCATCAGGCAAATTTGCGGATTAACGAACATATCGCCCAAACTTTGGGGATTCCTCCCGAAAAGACCTACAATAATATTCAGAAATATGGCAACACCTCGGCTGCGACGATACCCACGCTTCTTGACGAGTGCGTGCGCGCAGGCCGCATCAAAGATGGTGACCGCATTATGATGACGGCGTTTGGTGCTGGATTCACCTGGGGTTCCGCTCTTGTGACTTGGGGACGTTAACCAACGAAACATCATTGGAGGATTGCAATTGTGACAACTTGGAAATGGCTATCTGGCTTGTTGATCGGTCTTGCAAATGTCTCTCAGGTGGTGATGGCAGGCACCTGCTGTCATACTCCAACCATCTGGACCTTCAAAAATTTGGATGCGGTCCCTGTGACACTGGAGTGCCGTCTTGAAAAGTCAGCGGCTTGGTCTAGTAAGCCTTTAACCATGAGCACCAAGAACATCGCTCCTGGCGCCCATTACGTTTATACATGGGATTCCGGTTGGTATGCGGACGGGATGGGGATGATCCCCGGTCAATGGGCATGCAAACCAGTATCCAAAGACGACAATGCCTCTGCTGGAACAGCGACGCAGGTCGCGTTTACAACGGATTGGGGTGAAAACATCACCATTTCTTGGACGCGAGCCAAGGCGACCGTAGCGCGGGCGGACTAAATTCCTTATAAAATGGATAAAATGGGGACACCCGACTGTCCCCATTTTTGCTTAATAGTGTAAATTTTTTTTAATTACATCCCCTTAAAAGATCGGGAAAAATATCCTCTTTTTGGTAATATAATCGGATATTTGAAATTAAATCTTGAGTCGTATCTGCAAAAATCCGAAGGCTCCCTGTCGGAGGATGGGGATGTTTTGGCTGTTTGCAAAATCTTGGCGATCGCCAGCGATAGTCCTGGGGGCGGCTTGGATGTCTTCTGGCTGCGGTATGCGAGCGACGTTTTTTGGCAATACCGATGTGCGTTCCTATGCAAATGTCGATGCCCGTGTTGAAAACGTTGGGGAGGCGCCGGCGATCTACGATCCCAATCGCGATTTTTCATTCATCGAAAAGACATTTGACTCAGCGGTGCCGCAATCGGTGTCCACCAAGATGACGTTATCATCGTCGCATGTAGATGATGAAATCGTGATGACATCCGACTATTCCGATGAAGTTGTTGCAAAAAATCAAGTAACCAGACCGGTTATCATTGATAGCTTCAAGCAAGGAACCAGTGGTTCGCAAGTGACGGAGACTTTTAGTCAAGTGGCTTCCAAGAGTGGACCTCTGGATATTCTGATTGTCATGGATAATTCGGGGTCCATGTCCGAAGAACAAGCCAACATCGCCACCAAACTACAAGATCTGCTGCTAAATGTGAGCAATTCTGATTGGCGTATCGCAGTTGTGACAACGGATCCGTACGATGGCTGTCAGCGGGCTCTCATCAAAAAAGGAGATGTTGACACGGCGGGGGCATTCAGTCGTGCGGTGCGACCAGGTGTTTCAGGTGCGTCGAATGAGCAGGGCATCTTGATGTCTGTCGTAGGGCTCCGTGGTTCATTTCCTGCTGGAGTGAATGGGGGACCTTGTTCGTCAACAGCGTCGTGGCTTAGGGCTGACTCTGCGGTCGCCGTGCTCATCGTCTCGGACGAGGATAATTGTTCGAGCAATGGAACGGACTGTGGAACCAAAGCATGGAATAAAGAGCAGTATTTGTATGACCATCTGGCGACCATCAGAAAACCGGGGATTGATGCGAAGGTTTACGGGATCATTTATCACCCCACCCAGACGCGCCAGGATTGTCCGACAGGAAGTAACCTTGGGACTCAATATAGCAATATCATCCAAAAAACTTCTGGCATCTGGGGCAGCGTGTGTGCGAGTGATTACAGTGCAATGCTACAAAGGATATCCGAGGACGCGGCGACATTGCTGAAAGATCAATATGTCTTGAAACATATACCGGACTTGTCGAGCGCAGCCGTGCGCATCAATGGTAACCAGATGACAAACGGTTGGACGATCAAAGACAGTACGCTCACGTTCTCGGTCATGCCTCCAGCGGGCGCGACGCTCACCGTCAGCTATACGGTTGGAGCACGGGCGATGACGTCAAGGTTCAAGTTAACGGCGGTGCCTGCGAGCGAAACTCTGAGAGTCAGCGAAAATGGTGTTCTGGTTGATCCATCAAAATACACCATCGATGGCGCCACAAATGAACTGGTTTACACGGCAGCAGATAACGCCGATGTGCGGATTGAGTATCGTCAGAAAACTCCCGATCTTGTGTCAGTATTTGAACTTGGCACAGGCGTGAAATCAGGATCTTTGACGGTTACGGTCAATGATGTTGTGGTTAAAAATTATAGTTTGTCCCCTGACGGGAAGACTCTGACCTTTCTGACTCCTCCTGTTGATGCGGCAAAAATCATCTTCTCGTTTAAGCGATTTAAGTCCAAGCGTCTTGAGTATGCATTTAGTCTACCTTCTGGTGTTGTGGGTGGGGATTATGGGGTTAAGAATCAAAGAACGGCGACGAAGGTGCCAGTCACCTTGGCAGCGGGTCAGCTGTTGATCAGGGAGCCGGATCATGTTGAGGGAGACAAACTGATCGTATCATACCGTGTTCTAAAGCCGGCCAGTGGATGGGAACTCCCTCTGGCAATGCCACCCGATCAAGGAACGCTTAAAGTTCTTGCCGGTTCCAGAGAGTGCCAGTCTTCCACCTACAGCGTATCGGGAAACAAGCTTGCCATACACTGCGACACATCAGGTGTTGACACCATCGATGTCTCATATGTGCACACAGGTCCTTCGATTGTTGAGGTCGATCTCCCTGAGACAGAAGCCAAGAAAGGCCTTGAATGGACTGTTACTATCAATAAGGATGTTG
>JBILMN010000203.1:0-5007 GCA_044375465.1 Oligoflexales bacterium
TAGGGAAAATGGGGAAAATGGGAGGAAAATGGGGACACCCGACTGTCCCTATTTTTTCCCTATTTTTATGGGCAACGAGGTATGCTGGGATTTTCTTAATGGGAGCGGAGTGAGGCGAGAGTCTCACGCTCAGTTCTGGGAGAGGCTGGGAATGAAATTTCCCCATTCTTCTATGGACTGTGCCTATTTTTTAAATGGGGACAGTCGGGTGTCCCCATTTTAAGGGAAAATAGGGACAGGAAAATGGGAACAGCTGTGCCCCATTAAAACCCTAACGATCGCGCCATAGAGGAACACCAAAAGTCTCCTGCAGAACATTGGCAAGTTCAGCCAGAGGCAGTCCAACGACATTTGAAAAAGAGCCACGAACCTCCTGAACCATGAAACTTCCAAGCCCTTGGGCCGCGTAACCCCCAGCTTTGTCGTAGGGCTCGCCGGTGGCGATGTAGCCGTCCATTTCAGCTCCCGTCAGAGGTTTGATCAAGACATCTGTCGCCACCGTAAACTCCTTGGCGAGCTCCTCGCCAGCAGACGTCACGCGCGAGATACGGACGGCTGTCAGCACGGTGTGCGTTCTTCCGCTAAGGGCCGAAAGCATGGCTTTGGCTTCGATCGGACTTGCAGGTTTTTCGAGGATTTTGTCTTGAGCGACAACGATGGTATCAGCACTGATAACGAGAGCTCCCTGCGGATGACTACGTCGCACTTGCGCAGCAATCCACTGATTTTTTTCACGGGCGTTACGCGCCACGTAGACATGTGGTTCTTCGCCAGGCTTTGGTTTCTCTTCGGTGTCGGGCTTTACAATAGTGAAATCAAGTCCGAGATGGGCAAGCAGCTCGCGGCGCCGAGGCGATGAGCTACCTAAGATGATCGGTAGCCGGGAGATCGTCGATAGTACCGCCTCCTCATACTGCAGAACCGTCTGCCCAATGTCAGGCCTCCACTGGGCATTAGGCCAATAACCACGAATTTTCTCGATCCTTACCAACGCTTTTGACTTGGCAGCGTTGAATGTACGCCCCGTCCCGGCAACCAGAAAAACCCGCCCGCTTCCTGTTCGCACCCCTCCTTCGGCAGTTTTCACGGATGCCGAGAATACCATGGAACCGTCACCTTGGGCCGTCGTCGCCCCAGTGATTTCACTATCAAGTGCCGACCATGGCACCACGCCATCCACATCGGGCACATCACCATACGGATAGCCGCTCGAAGCCAACACGTAGCCCATCACGGGTTTTGGCGCTTGGGGCTGCGTTGTTCGTCTGGTCCGAAGCCCCACCTTCGAAGCCATCAATGGCAACCAGTCAGTTTGATCGGATACGGCAAGAACCTGAGCCTCGGGATCGCCGAATCGCACATTGAATTCAACCACTGCCGGGCCTTTATCGGACCACATCAGCCCCACATACAAGCAGCCCGTGTACTCAATCCCATGCCGCCCCAACGCCTCAAGAAGCGGTTGCACAACTCGGGAATCAACCTGATCGCCGGCATCACCGGGAAGCCAGGGCACCGGAGTGTAACACCCCATACCGCCGGTGTTTGGCCCCTTGTCGCCGGGCAACAGACGCTTATGATCCACTGCAAAGCCAATACGCGTGACATCACCTTGACCGATGAAACAGAAATAACTGACTTCACGCCCAAACAGCATCTCCTCTACCACAACCTCAGCTGAGGCTCGGGCCAAGGATGGACCGTAGAGCCGCTCGATACCATCGAGCACCTCCCGCTCATTGTGACAAACAAAAACACCTTTACCACTGGCAAGACCGCTGGCTTTGAGAACCACCCCGCCGTCGCGGTTCAAAATCCTCATGGCGTTTGCGAGGCACATATCCCGATGCTGCACCACTTCGTAAGCCGCTGTCGGAATTGTGGCCTCCATCATGATACGTTTGGCAAATGATTTTGAGGATTCCAGCTGCGCGGCTGCTTGATTCGGACCGAATACCTTAAGCCCGCGCTTAACCATCTGATCGGCAATGCCCGCTGATAATGGGCCCTCTGGACCAACAATCACAAGATCGATTCCGAGTGACATCGCGGCCTCGGCAACCCGATCAAAGGAAGCATCGGCCGGCAACCCTAATGCGGTGCCGACCCGACTGGTTGCTGCATTACCGGGCCAAACAAACACAGCCGAACACTCAGGTGATTTTTTGATTTTCCACGCCAACGCATGCTCACGCCCACCTGCCCCGACGATTAAAACACGCATGGAACCCCCAATAAAAATTGGCCTTCAGATGAGAAATATCCGGCACCTAGACAACTACTGGTGCGTTGCGATCAAGTCAATGACGAGCAGCCCGCAAAAACCGAAAAAATCTATGCAACCAGCCGATCTGTATGATAAAATTATAAATCTTTCGCCGTCACAATCTGCCTGGAGGCCGTCGCAAATGCCAATTTATGACTACCAATGCAGCACCTGTGGCAAACATTTTGAGCTGATGCACAAAATGTCCGAAGTTGCGCCGCCCCATGGCCCAGACTGCTCAAGCCCAGATTGTCACCTCGTCAAACAGATGACCGCTCCGGCAGGCATCGTCAAGGGAGCTAATCCCTATATTTCATCGTGCGGCAAATCTTTGCCAGACGAAAGTTTTTGCGCTTCCGCTTCGGAGCCAAAAAAGCAAGAATCGTCCCATACCTGTGGCAGTGGTGGTGGCAGTTGTGCAATGCACAACCACTAAGCTCATAGACAACACTTAGCTCAACGTCACAACCGATCCACAGGTTGTTGAGTCCACTCATCATAAGGAATCCTCACTCCATGAGCACAAGTCTGACATCCCTCATTCAATCTGGCACACGATTGTGGCTTGATAGTGTTGACCCCGACCTAGTCTCAGCCAATTTCGCCATGGGAGCGACCGGTGCCACGAGCAATCCGATCATCATCGCTGACCTCATCAAGACAGGTCGGTTTGACGACAAAATTCACGAGCTCACCCGCGCTGGCCACACCGCAGAGGCCACCACCTGGAAGGTCACCGATCATCTTGTTTCTCAGGCAGAAAAAGTTTTTCTTCCTGTGTTTGATCGCACTCATGGTGATGATGGTTATGTCAGCTTTGAACTCGACCCCCTTCTGGAGGACGCAGAGTGCAAACTCAGTACAGGCGAGCGCGCCCAACGCTACGTCGAACTAGGAAAACTCTGGTCCCAAAATCATCCGAACCGCATGATCAAAGTACCAGCGACTGAGGCCGGTCTGGCCTCCCTTGAATCCCTCGCCGCCGCTGGCGTCCCACTCAACGTGACGCTGATTTTTTCCAAAAGGCAATACGAGGCCGCTCGTGACGCCGTCTGGCGCGGCGCCCGCCGTCGAGGTGACCTTGCGCGGTTTAAAAGCGTTTACAGCATTTTCGTATCTCGCATTGACGTATACACGGCCACAAAATACCCGAACCTTGCACCCATGGCTCAAGGCCTTGCAGGCATCGTCAATGCGCAGATGCTTTGGCGGGAGAATCAGCAATTTTGGCAGGAGCATCGCACCCCTCTGCACCAGCAAATCATTTTTGCGAGTACAGGAACAAAAAGCCCTACAGATAAAGCCTGGAAATATGTTGCAGCCCTCGCCGGTAGCGACATTCAAACCAATCCACCCGCCACCAATGACGCGGTGGCCAAAAGCGGCGAAACTTTCACGCGCAAGATCGACCATCTTCCGCCAGCATCCGTGGTCGATGAGCTGATGACAAAAATTGATTGGCATAAGCTGGAAGAAGACCTGATGCGCGATGGACTTGCGAAGTTTGCCGATCCCCAGAAAGCGCTGCTCGATCTTGTCGGACGTAAGGCCAAGGCCTAAGGATGCCATGACTCATCAAGTCTCCGCAAAAGGCATCGTCGGTCTTGGCGCTTTGGGACAAGCCTTGGACACGATTTTACCGGCACTGGCAGGCACGCAACCATCTGCCGTCTTGTTCACAGTGAAAGCGTTCGACATCAAACAAGCCTTGCTTGAGCAATCAAGTCGATGGCCTGACGCCGTGCCGTTTGTCACTTTATGCAATGGATTTATCATCCGCGAAATCTCTGAGGCCATCCCTCATTTGGGCCATCGTCTCGTGCGTATGGGCATGACCACGATTGGTAGTCGGATCAATACGGATCAATCGGTCACGATCTTTCAACAAGATACAACAACTGCTTGGGGCCCATGGGATCCTCTGCGCACACCGAAGGCCACGCCCACGCCGGGGGAGCTCCAACTTTTGCGGCAGTTCCCCAACGGACAGTGGCATCAAGATATGCGCCCACTCATCTGCCGAAAATGGATCCTCAATGTCGTGTTAAACTCACTGTGCGCAGCCCACGCACTTGAGCGCAATGCTCGCCTCCGGGAGTTTCGTCATGAGGCGGAAGCCCTCCTCATTGAAGCTCACGAACTCGCGCGCAAACTTTGGCCAAATCTTCCTGAATTTCCGTCCATACAGGACGCATCAGAAACCCTTTGGCGGGTTGTTGCTGCCACAGCCGGCAACGAAAACAGCATGGCCCGAGATCATCGCTTGGGCCGCCCAACGGAATCAGATTTTCTTGCTGGCATGGCGCGAGATTTCGAAGGTTTTCCGGCACTCAAGGCCATCCATGCAAAACTCTCTGCAGGTAAAGCATCACGCTGATGATTCAACGCGCTTTTTCATCCTTAGCTCATCGTAATTACCGACTTTGGTTTCAAGGACAGATGGTCTCGCTGGCGGGCACGTGGATGCAAAACACGGCTCAGGCCTACCTGGCTTTTGAACTGACAAAATCACCCGCATTTCTCGGCTATGTCGCGTTTGCCAATGGAGCACCAACCTGGATCTTCATGTTATACGGCGGCACACTCGTGGACCGCTATTCCAAGCGAACAATTTTAATCTGCACTCAGCTTGTGATGATGATTCTCGCGCTGATCATGGCCCTGCTCACGTGGTTTGGCGTGATTGAACCGTGGCATATTTTGGTGCTCACGGCGCTGCTTGGCGCAGCCAACAGTTTTGA
>JBILMN010000205.1:0-4984 GCA_044375465.1 Oligoflexales bacterium
ACCGTGAGCGTGGCAAACCAACCGGCTACCCTGAACCTCACCAAATTCACTAAGCTTTACAGGCTGATGGGGGCATTCATCAAGAAAACAAAGCACGCCCCCCTGACGGCGAACCAGCACGACCCCATGCCCTGCAACCTGCCGCGGGACCATCTGCCCCTCCGGAAAATCACCAACCGAACCAACCACATGTGGCTTTAACTCGGCCATCAAAGAACCCCTCGACGCTCCTGATCACGCTCTATGGCACGGAATAAGGCGCCAAAATTGCCCTCACCAAAACCAAGATTATTTTTGCGCTGGATAAACTCGAAGAAGATCGGACCAATCACGTTGCGCGAGAAAATCTGAATGAGATAGCCGGACTGATCACCGTCCACCAAAAGATTGTAGTCCTTGATGCGCTGATGATCCTCCGTGACATGAGGCAATCGTTTAAACACGTCATCGTAGTAGTCAGCATCAATATCAAGCGTATCGAAATCAGCATCCTGCATCGCGTCCATCGTCTTGAGGATATTGGGTGTCAATAACGCAATATGCTGAATCCCCGGACCTTTATATTCGCGCAAATACTCGTTGATCTGACTCTTCGATTCAGTCCCCTCATTGATCGGGATACAAAACGAACCGCAAGGACTGCGCAAAGCATAACTGAGGAGTCCGGTTTTCTCGCCGCGAATATCGAAATATCGCACCTCCTCAAATCCAAACACGTTCTTATAGAAATCCGCCAGTGGCTTAAGCTCACCTTGATACACATTATTTGTCAGGTGATCCATCAGGGCAAACCCCTTGCTGGGGATCATTTCTGGATTCTTCAATGGCATAAAACCCATTTGCTCATAGCGCGCCGGGTTTTTGTGGTCATCAATGAAGTAGATCACACTGTCACCCACACCGAGGATCGCCGGGATTTTCTTGCCATGACGCGTATAGTCGGACTTCGGTGCTGGCTTCGCTCCGCGCGCAATGGCTGTCGCAAACGCCTTATCGGCATTCTCAACTCGCCAGCCCGTAGCACAGGCACAAGGACCATGCAATTTCATGAAGTCAGCCGCAAATGAATCAGGGGCCCGGTTCACGATAAAGTGGATATCACCCTGGTTATAATAATCTACGGGCATTGAGCCATGGGATTTTGTCTTGGAGAAGCCCAGATCACTGAATAATTTGGCCAGATCACCAGGATTTGGTGCCGCAAACTCGACAAACTCAAATCCGAGAATTCCCACAGGGTTCTTTGATGTATCAGTCACGGAAGACCTCCCAATTTTAGACGTTCAACAGCCGGGTGTTGGCCTAATAAGCATTCTTATGAATAAAACCACGCACAAATGTCAGCAAGAGAATCCTGATATCAAAACCCAAAGACCAGTTTTGGATGTAGTATAGATCACATTCAATGCGTTTCTCGATGCTGGTATCCCCACGCCAGCCATTCACCTGGGCCCATCCGGTGATACCTGCCTTCACTTTATGACGCAAAAAATATCCTGGAATCTTCCGTCGAAAATCATTGACGAATACCGGTCGTTCAGGTCTCGGGCCCACAAGACTCATATCCCCGAGAAGCACATTAAAAAACTGTGGTAACTCATCCAAACTGGTCTTGCGCATGATACCGCCGATCCATGTCGCCCGGTTGTCACCCGCCTTTGCAAAAACAGCTCCCGTCTTCGTTTCCACATCCACCGGCATGGACCTGAACTTCAGCATCATAAAATTACGACCATCAAGCCCCATTCGTTCCTGACGATAGAATACGGGCCCTTTGGAAGACAGCTTAACCAACACAGCCAAAACAAGCATGATGGGCGCAAACACAGCAATCGCGACCGCGGCCCCAAGAATGTCAAGCAAGCGTTTGAAGACCCCCTGCACTCCAGCCAAAGGACTATCATGCACACTGATCACCGGTACACCTGAGATCAGTTCAATCCCAGCCGCGAGCCGCGTGAATTTCATGAGATCCGGCAGCAACTTGACGTCTGGCACCTGATCGGCAATGGCCTCAAGCTTGTCCTCAATCCACGAGAAGTTCTTGTAAGGCAACGCGATCACCACAGTTTGCATCGGGTGTTCCACAAAAAACGATGCCCAGTCGCTTTGATCGGTAAACTCAGTCAAACCTCTCGCCTGCAACACCGCCCGACCCGCGGCCATTTGACCGTCATCTCCAATCAAGATCACACCGGCGAGATCATTTTCGGCCACATCACCCAGTCGCGCCATGCGAATCGCTGTTTCAACAAATTCACCCGCGCCGATAATCAACGTCCGACGCGCTGGCGCGCGGCGGCGGTAAACGCGCAGGGCCTTGCGCACCAGACTGCGCCCGCTAATGAGTAGCAAAGGATGCAGCACCAAAAAAATCCCGATCACCAACCGGCTGTAACGATACTCTTCATAAAAATAAGTGAAAGCGATGAATACCAGCGTTGCGATCATGGAGGACTGAATGATATCAATCGCCTCAATGATGGCGCTGCGGTGACGGTTGCTTCGTCGATAAAATCCTGATGCGGCAAAAACCACGAGCCAAATCACCGCAATAAACGGCAACAGCTTCACATATAAGCCCACCGCGGGCATTCCTTTGGTGATCTCAATGCCGCCGTAAAATCTGACGCACCACGCCAAAACCCACGCAACCAACACCATCGCGATGTCGACGGTCATCCGGATCATGGTCAGTACATTCTGTTTACGGGGATTCATGCCGATTTCATCCTCTGTAGCCTATGTCATTTCAGGCTCAGTCAACTCTTCGATGGTGACACGTAATTTTGCGAGAAATCCGTCCCGTCCATATTTCGAGGCATGCTCTTCGATTACCTGACGCTCCCAGGCAAGTCGCCCATGCTGATCTATGGCGGCACACAAAGCCTCGACCGTGGGTTCATCAAAAAACAAGCCTGTCTCATGCTCCACGATAAAGTCCAAAGCACCCCCGCATCGTCGCGCGATCACCGGCGTTCCCGCAGCCATCGCCTCAATAGCTGTGATGCCAAAATCCTCTACGCCTGCGAAGATAAATCCGTCGGCCTCCATCATAAGCCTCGCCCATGTCACATCGTCGGGGGCCTCGATGATAGTGGTGTGCGGGCCCGAAAGCGCACGCAAACGATCAAGATCTGGTCCTTGCCCCGCCACGATCAGTTTTCGTCCCAACTTTTCGCAGGCGGCAATCGCCAAATCAAAGCGTTTGTAACTCACGAACGCGCCGGCGGCGAGCAGGTAGCCTTTTTTGCGGACATCTGCCGGGGCACGAAAGCGCCCCACATCCACCGGCGGTGGAATCACAATCGATCCTCGTCCATAAAATTTTCTGATCCGTTGTTTGACGAAGTTTGAGTTCGCCACAAATAAATCCACGCGGGTGGCTGACGCCATATCCCAAAGCCGCAACAGCGAGCTCAAACATTGCACCACGAAGCCAATGATCGGCATCCGTAACACGCCACCAAGATACTCCTGACGCTGATCCCAAACATAACGCATGGGAGAATGCATGTAGCAAAGATGGCGGGCTCCAGGATCCGGAATGACTCCTTTGGCGACACAACTGGACGTGCTGATCACAAGATCAAACCCCGACAGGTCAAAGGACTCAATCCACACTGGCATTAATGGCAAAAGAGCCTTGCGCATAAAACGCAGGCGATTTGCGACAGGGTGGACCACCAGTTTTCGCCGCTGCAAAGACTCTGGCAAAATTTTAGGATCACAAAAAAGAGTAAAAATAGGCGCGTCAGGATAGAGACTTGCAATGGCGTCGAGGACTTTTTCACCCCCCCGCCAGGTAACCAACCAATCGTGAACAATGGCAACCCGCAAGACTTTCGCGCCTCCTTTATCATTTCACCAAAAAACCAGGAACGCCCATCATACCGTCTTTATTATGATTTCAAAGGACAAAAGTCGTGACACAAATCTCAACAATTCGCTGAACTTGCGGTCTGCCAACGATTTGGCGCGTAAAAAAAATGCCGCGCAATATTTGCTCCCCGCATGAACATGAGGTTAAGATTAAAGCATAGGTGACATTCATTTTTTGCTTGACACCGTTTGTTTCGCGAGAACCAACCGGCGTCATCTCGACCAGCAGTGTGCCGACGCTCTGCTCCCAGGGTGGGAGTGTGGTGTCCTAGACCTCTCGCATGGAGAATCGACTCATTATGAGCCATTCTGACAAGCGTCCGGATCAGTTCACATCCATCACACCAGGTTCGCAACTCTTCTGCGAGATGCCGGCTTCACCAGTTGGAGAGAACTGGGCGCAGGCATTCCCCGAGATCGTGGGACGCAGCGCGGCCATGTGCCGTGTGCTGGAGACCGTGGCCAAAATCGCCCGCAGCGAGAGCTCCGTCATGATCAACGGGGAAAGCGGCACTGGCAAGGAGCTGATTGCCCGAGCCATCCACCGCTTATCCGTCCGCTGTCACAAGCCGTTTATTGCCATCAACTGCAGCGCCATTCCGGAAAACCTTCTGGAAAGCGAGCTCTTTGGACACGAAAAAGGTGCATTTACCGGCGCCGTACAAAAGCATCACGGCGTGTTTGCCCGTGCCGAGGGCGGGACATTATTTCTGGATGAAATCGGCGACATGGCACCCGCACTGCAAACCAAAATCCTGCGGGTGCTCCAGGACAAGACCTACACGCCCGTTGGCGGCAAAGACACGTGTTCGTCTAATGTTCGCATTATCGCGGCCACTCACGTGGATCTGGAAGGGGCCATTGTCAATGGTGGTTTCCGCAGCGATCTCTACTATCGCATTAACGTTCTACCGGTGACGCTACCACCCCTGCGCGAGCGTCAAGAGGACATCCCGCAACTGCTCACGCATTTTCTGGATCTCGCCAATCGCGCGCACCCAAAACAAGAACTCTGCTGGTTAACATCTGAGGCTGCTGCGGTCCTGAGTCACCAGTCGTGGCCAGGCAATATACGTCAGTTGCAGAACCTTGTTGAGCGCCT
>JBILMN010000204.1:0-4984 GCA_044375465.1 Oligoflexales bacterium
GCCAACGACGCCGTATCAATGGTTCAAGTTGCTGAAGGCAGCATGAACGAAATGACTAACATCATGATTCGCCTGCGTGAGTTGACGGTCCAAGCATCAACCGACACGTTAGGTGATCGTGAGCGTTCTTTCCTAAACCGGGAATACACTCAGTTGGCAGACGAACTTGACCGTATCGGCAACACGACCGAGTTTAACGGCATTAAGATCTTCGATAAAGAAGCGGATCGTGATCAGTTTGTCATTCAGGTGGGTACCAACGGCACCAGACCAGAAGACAATGCAGACACCATCTCCATCAGCCTTAAAGGTCTGAAATTCAACACCGAGGATTTAGGAATTGGTAAAGGCGATGAGATTGGCGCAATGGATGGAGGTTCCGGCCCATCTATTGAAGACATTTCAAGCAAGCTCAACACCATCGATGAGGCTTTGGCTAAGATTGCCAGTGAACGAGCCACCCTAGGATCTGTTCAAAGCCGTCTGGGCAGTGCGTTGTCAAACCTCTCCATCAACGTGGAGAACATGGAGACTGCCAAAAGTCGCATCAAAGATGTGGATTTTGCCTCAGAGACCGCGGAACTCACCCAAAACCGCATCCTCACGTCATCGACGACATCCGTGTTGCAGCAAGCCAACGCGACGCCAGAGATGGCATTGCAGCTTCTGCGCTAATTAGGGTTTTTTGGAGGTTTGTTTCCGCAGATCTCCAGGTCTATTGGGTATCTGTTTCCGAGTTCAGTTTGTCAGTGTGTGAAGGAAGGTTCATGTGCAAGTGGGCCATGGTGGACCCGCTTGTCCCAACACCAAGGAGGTTTTTGTCATGGGAATTAGGATTAAGACAAACATTGAGTCGCTAGTGTCGCAGCGACGGGTCAGCGAGAGCCGCAAGGCTTTGGGGGACTCTTACGAAAAACTTGCCAGCGGCCAGCGGGTCAATAAGTCGGCTGACGACGCCGCAGGTCTTGCCGTGAGTGAGCGCATCCGGGCTAAGACGCGGAGTTTAGAGGTTGCAAAGCGTAATGCCAACGACGGTATCTCTTACATTCAGGTGGCCGAAGGTGGTCTGAATGAGACGACAAATATCGTTGTTCGGATGCGTGAGCTTGCTGCGCAGGCAGCTTCCGATACCATCGGAAATCGCGAGCGAGAATTCCTCAACAAAGAATTCACCCAACTTCGCCAGGAAGTTGGCCGGATTATGGATTCCACAGAATTTAACGGAGCGAAAGTGCTTAAGGTCGACGACCAGAAGCCTATGAGAATCTTTGTAGGGGCCAGCAACCGCGGTAATGATGCTGATGGTAACGCGCCGGATATCGATCCTACGGAAGATCCGGACATTCTGACGATCGACTTGAAAGATCTGTCGACATTCCGTGAGGCGATGGAAGGAGTTGTTGATGAGAGCTTGTCGATTGTACCATCAGATTCCGATGGTGGAGCCGCAGACCTAGGTCCTAGTGGAACCAATGATATCTTTAATCGCCTTGATACGGCGCTTGATTCCATGGCGTCTTACCGCGCGGTGCTTGGTTCCGTGCAGTCTCGACTGAATTCCAGTATCACGAACATCGACGTGACAAACGAGAACCTGCAGGCCGCCCAAAGCCGCATTCGTGATGTGGACTATGCTGCGGAGACCGCAAAACTGGCCACAAACCGGATTTTGACTCAGGCGGGAGTTTCCGTTCTCACCCAAGCCAACGCCAACAGCGAATTTGCTCTGCAGCTGCTCCGTGGATAAAGAGGCTAAGCCCTCTTGTTTGACAAAGTGTTGTTTAAACGAGTGTTGTGACGTTATGGGGGACCCGCGCCAGTTATCTGGCGCGGGTTATCTCATGAATGACGGTCGCTAGGCGCAATGCCGCGGCGATGCTTTCGTCGACGGAAACTTTGTCACCAAAACTCGCTCTAAGGGTATTAGCCTGGATTTCAACCGGCAGGCCAAGGGCCTTGGGTACGTGGCTATAACGCTCACCACCGCCACCAATACAACTAGCGCCGCGGTTGATGCAGATTTCCGGAGCGGCATTTAGAAGTGTTGGCGCGTCCATTCCTTCGATATAAAAATTGACAATTCCAGAAGCTTTGGAATCAAGAGGCAATGTGAGTCGTGCTTGATCGACACGGTTTAAAAGCGTCGATGTAAATGCACGCGCACATTGGTCCATATGAATCGTGCGTTGCACACGCTGTGCTTCGTGAAGCTCAACGGCTTTGGCGCCGCCAAAAATAGCCATGGTGTTTTGCGTGCCAGGTCTCAGGCCAAATTCCTGATCCCCACCGCGGTAAGCCGGCGCAAAGCGACTTGCCAGCGGGCTGTCTGCAATCGCTAGAACCCCAAGGCCCCGGGGTCCGTAAATTTTATGTGCCGAGAAAACATAGGACCCAAAGATCCCAGTGGAAAGATTGACGGATTCACGGACATACCCCTGGACCCCGTCACAGTGAAAAAAAGCACCATAACGCTCACAAAGCTGACGGACCTGCTCGACTGGGTGACGCACAGGGATTTCATTATTAATGTGCATAATGGCAACCAGGGTTGGCTGCTCAGGGCGGGTCTTTAGTAAATCTTCCAAAGCGCACAAATCCAGGGAGCCAGAAGATAGTACCGGACATTTTTGAACATCTGCGCCGCCCACGGAGGCGATCGTTTCGGCCACCTCAAGGACGCTCTTATGTTCAGTAGCTCCGTAAATGATGCGGCATCCTCGGTCACGGTAACGTAAAAAAAATCCCCACAATGCAAGGTTATTAGCCTCTGTGGCGCCTGAAGTAAAAATCACATTTTCAAAACGTGTACCAACCGAATTTGCGATGATTTGCCTACAATCGTCTACAATCACGGCAGCATGGTGGCCGGCCATGTGATGTTCTGCTGAGGGATTACCGTAAATATCAGACGCCAAAAAATCACAGAGCATTTCACGGACAGACTCCGCAAGCGGAGTTGAGCCACAATGATCCAGGTAGAACAAAGGTTTGTCAGCTTTTGATAGCATAAATCAACTAAGCTGCATCATGCGGTCTAGGGCCTTCATGGCATCTTGAGCCACAACCTCCGGTACGCGGATTTGGTTGAGGTGTTCGCCGCGCTCGCCAAGTCCCTCCATCACCCAAGCTAAGTTATGGATGCTGATCCGATTCATCGTCGAACAAAGACACGTGTATGGATTGAGGCTGGTGATCGTCTTGTCTGC
The DNA here is from genome assembly GCA_044375465.1 of Oligoflexales bacterium. Classification (GTDB taxonomy): domain Bacteria; phylum Bdellovibrionota_B; class Oligoflexia; order Oligoflexales; family RGVZ01; genus CAMDKS01. The sequence goes on from JBILMN010000204.1 coordinate 3,207, forward strand.
ATACTGCCGGGCAAGGCGTTCGACCAAATGTTTTTCGGTCCCGATGGCCCATTTGCTGCCGGAAGGAGCAGCTGCCACCGTCTTTATGATGAAATCCGTTGATCCGGAAAGGTCTGCGACATCCACAATTTCCATGGCGCACTCGGGATGAACCAAGATTTTTGTTTCCGGAGAACTTTCGCGAAGTTTTTTGACCTGATGGACCGTAAACAGAGCGTGAACGGGACAGTGGCCCTTCCAGAGCCAGACGCGTCGTTGACGAATAGTCGCAGCGTCATGGCCACCGAGGGGTTTTTTGGGATCCCAAAGCAGCATGTCTTGCGTCACGCTGAGACCAAGAGCCTTGCAGATATTGCGGCCAAGATGCTGGTCTGGAAAAAAGAACAGATGCTTGCCATGCTCTAGGGCCCACGTGACGATCTTGTGAGCATTGGATGACGTGCAGATGACGCCGCCGTTTTTGCCGACAAAAGCTTTTAGGGCGGCTGATGAATTAATGTAAGTCACGGGTATGATGTCGCCAGCGCCAGCGCTTAGGGCTTCATGCCAGGCATCCGAGACATCACGAACGTCCGCCATGTCCGCCATGTCACATCCTGCGCCTAAATCAGGAAGTGAAACAAACCTCTTGCCACCCGTCAGCATGTCGGCCGATTCTGCCATGAAGTGCACGCCGCAAAAAATGATATTGTTGGCATCACAGGCTTGGGCGGCTTTGGCCAGTTTAAGACTATCACCAGTGATGTCGGCGTGTTCGATGACCTCATCTCGTTGGTAATGATGCCCCAATATGAGTACATTGCTTCCAAGCTTTGCCTTCATGCGGCGCACCACATGATGGGCTTCATCCGCAGTCAGACGGGTCACCGAATCGGGCAGAGTTGGCTGTTTTAACATGATTCACACTCGCAACATGGTAGCAGGACAAATGACTTTGAACGCTGCAGATGTAATCAAGAAAAGACGCAGGCGCAAGCGGATTTATACTGAAATATCGTTGTATTATCGTGGTCTTTAGGCCGCGCGTCCGGCTAATTTGGCATGTCCTTCAGCGAACATCTCGATTTCTTTGGCAGATATATTAGCGACCGCCGTCAGCTGATTTAACAGCGATTGGTCCATGCGGCTCGGGCGTAGAAGAATCCAGTGAGAAATTTGATTAGCCAGGGCCACGCACTCCCATAACTCAAGCTTCGGGGTGTCTCGTTTGGCTGGCGTCTTAAGCCATGTCATCGTTGAGCCGTGGTGGCTGGAGACAGCTTCAAGGACATACTTTGGCAAACCCCAGAGCGCTCCTCCGATCTCTCCCAATATGGTGTGACTTGGGGTTTTGAGCAGTGCTTCGGCCTGGGTCCAGCTACAGAGAGTTTTGGGGTTACTCACCATGGTCTCGATTTTATCAATGACGGACGGAATAGCCAGGGCTCCGACTATTTTGCCGATATTACAGAGGGCGGCACCGATATAAACCTCATCACGAATCACAGATGCGCCCCACTTCGAGGCAATAATCTCGGCAAGCTCTGCCGTAATGAATGATTCCTTCCAGAATCGATCGGCATCAAACAGTTGGGTTGAGATCACAAATGACTTCAGAGAAATCGTCATCACGAGATCGCTGAAGGCACCCTTTCCCACATACATAATCGCATGTTCAATGGAGTCGATTTTTGTCCTATCGCCTGGGTCACGCGAAGATTTGATGTTGTTGGCAGTTTCAAGAAGCTCTGCCGCAAGAATAGGATCTCGACGCACTTTCTTGGCAAGGGTCGGGATGT
>JBILMN010000058.1:0-16423 GCA_044375465.1 Oligoflexales bacterium
GATTTATTGCCAAGTGAAGAGTTGATGGCGAGAGTAAGCTACTAAGGGCGCATGGTGGATGCCTTGGCACTAAGAGGCGATGAAAGACGTGACAGGCTGCGATAAGCTTCGGGGAGTCGCCTAATTGACTTTGATCCGGAGATTTCTGAATGGGGAAACCCCCTGCTTCGGCAGGACATTATAGTGAATTCATAGCTATATTGAGCAAACCCAGGGAACTGAAACATCTAAGTACCTGGAGGAAAATAAATCAATTGAGATTCCGAAAGTAGTGGCGAGCGAAATCGGAGGAGGCTAAACCGAAGGGAATTTCTCTTCGGGGTTGCGGGGCGCTTATACGGTATGCAGCGGTTAGTTGAATGGTCTGGGAAGACCAACCACAGAGGGTGATAGTCCCGTAAACGAAAACTTAAGCAGCTAGAGCTGTCCCCAAGTAAGGCGAGGCACGTGAAACCTTGTCTGAATCTGGGAAGACCATTTTCCAAGCCTAAATACTACTTAGTGACCGATAGTGAATCAGTACCGTGAGGGAAAGGTGAAAAGAACCCCGGTGAGGGGAGTGAAATAGATCTGAAACCGTGCGCTTACAAGCAGTCGGAGCGAAAGTGACGGCGTGCCTTTTGCATAATGAGCTTACGAGTTATTGTAGCGGGCGAGGTTAAGGTGTTCAGCACCGTAGCCGAAGCGAAAGCGAGTCTGAATAGGGCGTTTAGTCCGTTGCAATAGACCCGAAACCTGGCGATCTATCCATGGGCAGGCTGAAGCTGGGGTAATACCTAGTGGAGGGCCGAACTCATACCCGTTGAAAAGGGTTGGGATGACTTGTGGATGGGAGTGAAAAGCTAATCGAGCTGGGTGATAGCTGGTTCTCCCCGAAACATATTTAGGTATGGCGTTTCGCGTTTCTTAAAGGGGGTAAAGCACTGATAGGGCTAGGGGTCTCACCAGATTACCAAACCCTTTCAAACTCTGAATACCTTTACAGATAGCGGAGCAGACAGACTGCGAGAGAGAAGTTTCGTAGTCGAGAGGGAAAGAGCCCAGACCACCGGCTAAGGTCCCAAAGACTAGACTAAGTGGTAAACGATGTGAAGACGCATAGACAGCCAGGATGTTGGCTTAGAAGCAGCCACCATTTAAAGAAAGCGTAACAGCTCACTGGTCAAGTATTTTTGCGCGGAAAATTCAACGGGGCTTAAGTCTAGCACCGAAGCCGTGGACTTCGTAAGAAGTGGTAGGGGAGTATTGTGGTAACCGATGAAGGTGTCTCGCGAGGGATGCTGGAGGAGCCGCAAGAGCATATGTAAGCATAAGTAGCGATAAAGGGAGTGAGAAACTCCCTCGCCGAAAGCCCAAGGTTTCCTGGGAAAGGGTAATCCCCCCAGGGTTAGTCGGAACCTAAGGCGAGGCCGAAAGGCGTAGTCGATGGATGACAGGTTAATATTCCTGTACTCAGTTGTGGAGCGATGCGGGAGCGCAGCAAGGTAATCACGCCGGTGATTGGATTCCGGTGCAAGCATGTAGGAGGATCGTGTAGTTAAGTACGCACGGTCGTTAACTCCGAGGTGTGACGCGGTGGGCTTCGGCCCTGAAGGTGATGATCCTCTACTGACAAGAAAAGCCGCTAAGCGTTGAAGCAAATGATCCGTACCCCAAACCGACACAGGTGGGCAAGGAGAGAATCCTAAGGCGCGTGAGTGAAACCAGGTTAAGGAACTCGGCAAATTGACACCGTAACTTCGGGATAAGGTGTGCCAGCATCGTGAAGAGCCTTGCGCTCGTAGCGTAGTCTGGTTGCAGATGAGAGGGGGTGGCGACTGTTTACCAAAAACACAGCACTGTGCAAACACGTAAGTGGACGTATACGGTGTGACGCCTGCCCGGTGCTGGAAGGTTAAGAGGAGAAGTCATCGCAAGAGAAGCTTTGAATCGAAGCCCCAGTAAACGGCGGCCGTAACTATAACGGTCCTAAGGTAGCGAAATTCCTTGTCGGGTAAGTTCCGACCTGCACGAATGGCGTAACGACTTCCCCGCTGTCTCAACCTGGTGCTCAGCGAATTTGAAAACAGTGTGAAGATGCACTGTACCCGCAGTAAGACGGAAAGACCCCGTGAACCTTTACTGTAGCTTGGCATTGGCATTCGAAGTTGTTTGTGTAGCATAGGTGGGAGGCTTTGAAGTGGAGGCGCTAGCTTTCATGGAGCCATCATTGAAATACCACCCTGATGACTTTGGATCTCTAACCTACTCCCCTGATCGGGGAGAGGGACAATGCCTGGTGGGCAGTTTGACTGGGGCGGTCGCCTCCCAAATTGTAACGGAGGCGTACGAAGGTTCCCTCAGGCCGGATGGAAATCGGTCGCAGAGTGCAAACGCACAAGGGAGCTTAACTGCGAGACTGACAGGTCGAGCAGGTACGAAAGTAGGTGTTAGTGATCCGGTGGTTCCGCATGGAAGGGCCATCGCTCAACGGATAAAAGGTACTCCGGGGATAACAGGCTGATCTCCTCCAAGAGTTCATATCGACGAGGAGGTTTGGCACCTCGATGTCGGCTCATCACATCCTGGGGCTGAAGCAGGTCCCAAGGGTTTGGCTGTTCGCCAATTAAAGTGGTACGCGAGCTGGGTTCAGAACGTCGTGAGACAGTTCGGTCCCTATCTACTGTGGGCGTAGGAAATTTGAGAGGATCTGACCTTAGTACGAGAGGACCGGGTTGGACGTACCTCTGGTGCACCGATTGTCACGCCAGTGGCATAGTCGGGTAGCCAAGTACGGATTGGATAACCGCTGAAAGCATCTAAGTGGGAAGCCAACCTCAAGATTAGATTTCCCTATCAGACCCGTTCAAGACCAGGACGTTGATAGGTCAGAGGTGGAAGCACAGTAATGTGTGGAGCTGACTGATACTAATTGGTCGACTGGCTTATTTTTTCTCGCTATTCAACTCTTCACTTGGGAGTTCATCCTCAAGTGCTGATCAGGGCTTAGCCGCTCTGAAGTAGCGAGGCTTAAAAAGACAGAGCATGAGTTTTGTTTGTTAAAAGTCTAATTGACAGCTAGTTCTAATCAATGTCATAAGAGCGCAACTCAAAGACAACAGGGTAACACCTGTAAGCTTTGGCTGTGTTTATAGCGACGAGGAAATACCCGTTCCCATCTCGAACACGGAAGTCAAGCTCGTCAGCGGTGATGGTACTGCACTTTTAAGTGTGGGAGAGTAGCACAACGCAGCCTATTTATTCGGAAAGCCCCAGAGAAGAAATTCTCTGGGGCTTTTTGTTTGGTAGGGTCATCCTCACATACATTCCTGCCAACAAAAATTTCAAGAGGCGATAACGTCTGGTGAGGGTGGCCGAAATCGCTGCCATTTTTCTTGAAAATTATAAGATCTGCAACCGGCGTAAGGCTAAAACATGACTCGCGGGTGACTAAATCGGTCGCCACCTTTCGTATTTGGGCAGAAATTGGGACAATATAAGAGTTCCCTCCTTTTCTATTTTTGCCCAAAGGACGTCAGCTATGCGTATGTTTTGCATCGCTCTTATGACCATGATGACGCTGTCTCAAATGGCTTATGCTCAGATGGCGTCTGAAAATTCAGGAGCTCAGCTGACAACTCCCCAGGGCCTTGAGCGGGATGTGAAGTTTTGGGAACGTATTTTTTCGGATTTTAGTCCCGATGAGTGTGTGTTTCATGATGAATGGAATTTAGACGTGGTCTATTACGTTGCGCCCGTCCCAAAAGTGGCGGGAGCTCGTGTGAGCCCTCTGCTCAAGCGACACCTCCAAAGTATTCGTGCAGCCTTGGCTAATTTGGAGATTCGCGGTGAGCCGCGCGGGGATTTTGAGAAGAGTATTTATGCATCGATCCCTGAGACATTGCGTCATCGTGATTTTTATGCTGATGCTCAGGATCAGGTGCGATGTCAGCGTGGTGTGGAATTTCAGAAGAGTTTGGTCAGGAGTCGTCCTTACGTTGGGATGATCAAAAAAACCCTGCGAGAAAAGGGACTGCCCGAGGATCTTGCCTATTTACCGCATCTGGAGAGCGGCTTTGATCGTTTTGCCACCAGTAAGGTTGGGGCGAAGGGGCTATGGCAATTCATGCCGCGAACGGCGCGGGCCGAAGGGTTAAAAGTTCATCGGCGCAATGATTGGCGCACGGATCCAAATCTTTCCACCGATGCGGCCACCGATCATCTGGCTAGCATCTATTTGCGCACGAGATCCTGGGAGCTGGCCATCACAGCTTACAATTACGGTCCAAACGGGGTGATGCGGGCCATTCAAAAATTTGGTCCTGACTATATGAAGATCAGAACCGAGCATCGATCTAAGATCTTTGGATTTGCCGCCAGAAATTATTACCCTAGTTTTTTGGCGGTTCGCAATGTGGCAATGCGTGAAGAGATGCGCATTGCCAGCTCCCTTCGTCAGGGGCAGGCCATTGCGGGTGGTGAGGATGGTGCTGCAGGTGGTGCGGTCACATTCTGAGGCGTGGCCATCATCAGTAGTAGGCTCTCAGATCTAGTTCTAATTATCTAACTTTAAAATCGCCGTGAATGCTGACTGCGGAATTTCGACCGAACCAATCTGCTTCATGCGTTTTTTACCTTCTTTTTGCTTTTCCAGAAGTTTTCTCTTTCGCGAGATGTCGCCGCCGTAGCATTTGGCAGTCACGTCTTTGCGCAGGGCAGATATCGTCTCGCGAGCAACAACCTTGCTGCCAATAGCGGCCTGAATGGCGATCTGGAACATCTGGCGGGGGAGCAGCTCCTTGAGCTTTTCACAAAGTTGCCGGCCGCGATTTGCGGCATAACTGCGATGAACAATACATGACAAAGCGTCAACGGGTTCGCCGTTTACCAAAATATCAAGTTTTACGAGATCACCCTCGCGGTAGTCTAGCAGCTCGTAGTCCATTGAGGCATAACCGCGTGACATCGATTTCAACTTATCATGGAAATCGAAGATCATTTCATTCATCGGTATTTCATAGGTCAAACGTACCCGTTTCGATGTCGTATAATCCATGGCTTTTTGTTGTCCCCGACGGTCCTGCAGGAGCTTCAGAAGTACTCCAAGATACTCCTCAGGGGTGTGAATAGTCATGGTGACATATGGTTCTTCGAATTTCGCGATTTTTGTCGGGTCCGGAAGTTTTGCTGGATTTTCGATTTCCAGCAATTCACCCTCAACGGTATGAACTTTGTAGACAACGGTGGGGGCTGTGAAGATCAAATCAAGATTGTATTCGCGTTCAAGGCGCTCTTGAATGATGTCCATGTGCAGCAAGCCCAAAAATCCGACGCGGAAACCGAAGCCTAAGGCGTTTGAGCTCTCCACTTCGTACACAAGACTGGAGTCGTTTAAGGTAAGTTTTTCGAGGCTGTCCTTGAGCAATGGATACTCACTGGATTCTACTGGGAAAATACCACCAAAAACCATTTGTTTCGCTGGTTGAAATCCGTCCAATGGCAGGCTTGCCGGTTTTTGGGCATCTGTGATGGTGTCGCCAACGCGCGTATCAGCGACTGCCTTGATGGAGCCGGAAACAAATCCGACCTCACCGCAAGAGAGTTGTTCGACTTCAACGCCTTTGGGCATGAGCTTACCGATTTTTAGGACTTCATAGTCCTTTCCGGTCGACATCATTTGCATGCGTTGACCTTTTTTGATGATGCCATCTTTGACGCGGATCAACGAGACAGCCCCGAGGTATGGATCAAACCAGCTGTCAAAAATCAAAGCGCGAAGTTTTTCTTGGTTGTGATCTGCGGGAGGCGGGATTCTCTGTACCACGGCCTCCAAAACATCCTGAATACCAATGCCCGCTTTCGCAGAACATTTCACCGCTTCGAGGGCGTCGATCGCTAATTCGTCCTCGATCTCCTGGGCTACACGATCTGGATCGGCAGATGGGAGATCGATTTTGTTGATTACGGGAATGAGCGCAAGGTTGTTGCGCATGGCTAGTTGGACGTTCGCAACAGTCTGCGCTTCGACACCTTGGCTTGCATCAACGATCACCAAAGCTCCCTCGCATGCGGATAAGCTTCGTGAAACTTCGTAGGAAAAATCAACGTGGCCCGGGGTATCAATCAAATTGAGCTGATAGATTTTTCCATCCTTAGCCTTGTACCTCATGCAGCATGTTTGTGCTTTGATCGTGATGCCACGCTCGCGTTCAAGGTCCATAGAGTCAAGGACCTGGTCTTTCATTTCCCGGTTGGTCAGTGTGCCCGTGTATTCGATGAGGCGGTCGGCCAGGGTCGATTTGCCATGGTCGATGTGGGCGACAATGCAAAAATTTCTAATATATTTAGGATCTTGCACGAAAAATACCCCCTCAGATGATCGAAGCCCCTCATTTTGCTTAAAGGTTTGGCTTACGGCAACCGAAAAACGCTCGAATCCCAAGAAGTTTCTGGCATTAAGCGTCAGGAAAGGATCGATGTGATAAAAAAAACAACATCAATATGGAGCGTCGTTTTAGCAGGGATGTTGGTGTCTTGTATGACCTCCAAAGAGTCCTCCCAAGGAAATTCCGAATTGACATCAGACAAGGGGAAAGGCTCGGGCGATCAAGCGTCCAAAACCGTGGTACCGTCTTTTTATACTCTCAAAGAGGGTGTCAAAGTTAACAATGAGGCGCCGATGCCAAATAAAACCGAAATTATGGTGAACTGGACCTATTCCGATGGCGGCAAAAAAACCCAGGAAGGGTTTCGTGGCTGGGATTTTGATCATGATGGTCGTTTTGAAATGTTGGAGGTTCTCGATCCCAGTGGAAAACCAACCATGTGGGCTTACGATTTTAACGCGGATGGAGTGATCGATTTGGTACAAAAGTCTACATCGAATCATGACGTTCCAGAAATGTCTCCAGAATCTGGCGGCACTGTTAACGCTGATTTAGGGCATGCCCATTAAAGCGCATCGTCAAGCACCCTGATCATTACTGTAGTTTCGCAACCTGGCCCTTGATTTGCGCGCGTCCCGAAATTTTCGCAAGATTCTTCGCGGCGTCATCAGCGCTCACATAAACTCCCAGACGAATGCGGTAAATGACCTGACCACCACGGCGGACTGGCGTGTAAAACCCATCAATTCCTCGAGATTTCATCTGCAGCAAAATCTGCTCGGCCTCGTTCTGAGAGGTGACCTGGGCGACCTCGATCGTGTAGCGATGAGACACAGAATCTGACTCAGGGTTTATCTGGTTGTTCGCAGATGAGCCGCCAATACTCGTATAAAAAACGGCCTTAGGCTGATCTATAGTAAAATGGCCCGTTACATGGGCCTCGCTCTTGGTGTTTGGGTTCGCCGCAGTGACTAAAGATCGTTCCCGACGTGTGATTTTTTTGTGGATCAATGCTGCAGAAAAAACACTGCCAATGACAAGCAAAAAAATTGCAGGGATGATCAAGGGGCGATTTCTCAAAATGGCGGGACCTTCTCGGTGTATTTTTAGTTTTTTCAACGTTATAGTCACCCATTATACGGTTTGCTGGCAAACGCCACAAGACAGGAGTTTGGTCCATGAAAGAGCAGGATTTTATCGAGCTTGACGGCGTTGAGACCAATAATCTCAAATCGTTAAACGTCAAAATCCCCCTCTATCAGCTCACAGCGGTCACCGGGGTTTCCGGGAGTGGTAAGAGCTCTTTGGTCTTTGATACGCTTTATGCCGAGGCCTATCGGCGTTACGTTGAGAGTTTGAGTAGTTTTGCCAGGCAGTATCTAAAGGCGATGCCAAAACCCAAGATTGCTGCAGTTCGTCATTTGCCACCAGCAATTGCCGTACAGCAATCAAGATCAGGAGCAACGAATCGCTCGACGGTTGGTACTCTCACAGAAATGCATGATATTTTGCGGGTCGTTTTTGCTCAGTGCGGCCGGATCGTCTGTCATCATTGCAAGCGTCCCGTTGAAAAAGCAGAACCAGATAAAATGGCGCGTCGTATTGCTGAAGATATGACTGGTGAAAAAGTCATGATGACGGCTCCTTTGGACGCTTGGGAAGCATTGAGCGATAAAGAACTCAGATCGCTTCTTCAAGGCCAGGGTTTTATTCGTGTCTGGATCAGCGGCGAACTAATACGCCTTGAGGACGTTAAGAAACTTGAGAGGGAAAAAACCTGGGTCGTTGTTGACCGCATCAGTGTTGATCAAGATGCAATGAAACGATTGTCAGAAGCTTCGTCTCTCGTGCTGCGGTTAGGTCGTGGACGGGCTGGGGTCATCGGGTCTGACGGCCAGGTCACGGAATTTTCAAAGCGCTTGGTGTGTTGCGGCATTCAATATGCGGAGCCCACGATGGCACTTTTTTCGTTCAATCATCCAATTGGCGCCTGCCAAACGTGTCAGGGGTTTGGAAGTAGCACGGAGCTTGACGACCTGAAAATCATCCCAGACAAGACGTCGTCATTGCATGAAAAAGGCATCATTTGCTGGAATTTCGGCGATCATAGTGTTTGCTACAATGATGCTGTCAAATCAGCGGCGGCCCGGAAATGGGACCTGCGGAGAAAGCCATTTGGCGAATACTCTGACGCGGAAAAGCAATGGTTATGGGACGGAGACGGAAAAAGTTACACAGGAATTCGTGGTTATTTTGCCTGGCTCGATTCAAAGCGCTACAAAACCCATTATCGCATCCACGCGGCCCGTTTTCGCAAGTATGTGACTTGTCCGACCTGTCATGGCCAGAGGCTTAATGATCGAGCATTGGCGATTCAAGTGCTTGGAAAATCAATCAATCAGGTGGCAAAGCTTGAAGTGCGTCATCTGATAAACTGGTTTGGCGATATTGAAAGTTCAGGAATCAAGACAGTATCTGGTCGCGAGCTTTCCGGGCAAGGAATCGAGGAAGCAATACTCGAGGCGAAGTCTAGGCTGGGTTATCTGACTAAAATGGGGCTCTCTTATCTTTCTATGGAGCGTAGTGCGAAGACCTTAAGTGGTGGTGAGCTACAGCGGATCAATATGTCTCGGTGTCTTGGCAGTATTCTTACGGATACGTTGTTTTGTCTGGATGAGCCCACATCCGGACTCCATGCTCGCGACAGTGAGAATCTCCTCAGCGTTATCCGCGAACTTCAGTCGCAGGGCAACACGGTCGTTGTTGTTGAGCACGAGAAGACGATCATTAGCAACGCAGATCATTTTATCGAGATTGGGCCAAAGGCTGGTCATGAGGGCGGGCATATCGTCTATCAAGGTCAGCCGTCATCTTATCGACAAAGGCTTTTATCGGCCCAAAAAGTCAACGATGCTGCCTCAGTATCTCGCGTATTTTTGTCCCTTGAAGGGGCAACAGTCCACAATCTCAAAAACGTCAGCGTCAAACTTCCGGTCGGAACCATGACGGCTGTTTGCGGTGTTTCCGGCAGCGGGAAAACCAGTCTCATCAAACACACACTCTATCCGCTGCTCGAAGCTAAGTACGCCAGATTGCGCGACGAGGTGGAGAAGCCGGTTCCTGATGATGTGACCGGTAAAGTTGGGCCGGACGCTGTCATCAGGACATTTTCTGATGTTCTCATGGTGTCCCAGATAGCTTTGGGTCGGAGTTCTCGTAGTACAATCGCGACATACCTCGATGTCATGGACCACATCAGAAAGCTTTTTGCGAATCAGGACGCTGCAAAAAGACTGGGCCTAACCCCTGGATCATTTAGTTTTAACAGTGCCGGCGGGCGCTGCGAGAGTTGCCGTGGACTCGGCACAGTGGTGGAGGATCTTTCGTTTCTCGGCGACATGGAGATTGTGTGTCCGGCTTGCAACGGCGCCAGGTTCCAGGAAAGCGTGTTGTCCGTGCAGTTTAAAGGTAAAAACCTTCTGGATATCCTGGCGATGACTGCGGCGGAAGCGCGCACTTTTTTCTTTGATCAGAAAGCGATTTCTGAGTGCTTGGATGCAGTGCTGAAGGTTGGAATGGGTTACGTGACCCTTGGTCAAGGAACCAGTTCATTTAGCGGTGGTGAGGCTCAAAGATTGAAGTTGGTGCAGATCATGCGGGACGCGCGACGGGGCAAACCGTTGATTTTAATTTTCGATGAACCGACAACTGGTCTTAGTGATGTTGATGTGGCACATCTACTTTCACAATTTCGCGAGCTGACAGAGCTTGGTCATACGATCATTATCGTTGAGCATCACGTCGATGTGCTGAAGTCCTGTGATTGGCTGATTGAGATTGGCCCAGATGCATCCGAGAACGGAGGAGAGATCGTCTATCAGGGCCCTCCAGCAGGCCTCGCGGCAGTGCAACGCAGCGTGACCAGGCAGTATCTATTTTAAGTTTTTCAGTACGTGGTTAACGCAGCGCCTCTGTATGAGAGACCGAATTGATGTCCTTAGATAGTTAGGAGTATTTTTAGGGCGCGTTAAGGTATGCGGTCAGAGCGTCAATATCTTTTGCAAGGTGTGGTAGGGCTTGCATGATGTGACTCGAACGCTTCGGTGTGTAACCTTCTGGGTAGTTGCCATGCACAACGCGGGCGACAAGCAACTCCTTGGATGAACCGTGAACGTCGGGGCCAAGGCTTCCTGCCAAACGAGGGTTGCTGTTGTGACAGCTAATACAGTGCGCCAGGTAAACAGTCCTGCCTCTGCCAACAAGATCTTGAGCCGAGGCAGGAACCGACGCGTTTTCGTTTGAACGAGAACATTGGCACCCCGTGAAGAGTGCCAGCGTTAGAACAACTGTGAATAACAACTTCATTAAGCGACAAACCAGACAATAGCAAACAGCGCAACCGTCAGACCAAGGCCAGCGTGGATCACGCCTTTAACGGAGGCCATGGGGCCGAGCTTACCTTTGATCGCGTTGACTTCAAGCAAGGCAACCAGTGCCAAAGCCGCACCGAGAGCGGGTGTGTAGTCGCCACTGGCAGCTGCCGGCATCGGAAGGTGTGAAGCTGCACCCATGAAAAACAGCATCGGCATGGAGAACATGGCATTGGTGCGTGACGCGAGCAAGGCGGCAGCGCCTTTGGCAGCGGCATTGGGTAGCGCTGGCTTGCCTTGGGCGGCGAGCGTTGTGGATTCAATCACGACCTTTTGACTTGGCCAAATGATGAGCCAAACGTTGAGGAACATGATCGTTCCAAGAACCGCTCCCAAGGAGATGAAGAGACCAAAAGATGTCCGCATCGCTTCGCCGCCGACGCGGCCGCCCCAGATCCCGAGCATGATCACGCCAGTGATAAAGGTGAACATCGCACCCCAGCGAAACCACCAAAGGGCCCGGGGAACGAGTTTTTGAATCGCGTTAGATTTCGTAGCTGCATCAGTTTCGCCAAAGAAAGGCACTTGCGTGAAGTTAAAGTAATAGAGGTGACCAATCCAGATGATCCCAAAGAAATAGTGTAACCAGCGCATCAGGAAATAAACAATGTCCGTATTTTCCATCAAAAGAACTCCTTGTCAGTTAAATCTTAAGAACTCAATCGTAACAACCAGATCGTAATAACCAAATCGTAACCACTGCTAAAATCGAATCAACGCCACGAACAGCAGCGCGGATGCTTGATAGTATCCCAAATGCTCAATCAATTCGGCAACTAATTATTGGTAACCAGAATGGGTTCGCGCACGAGCATGATACCAAAGAGAGCGTGGACACGGTGTTGAATCAGTTCTGCGAGGGCCAAGATTTCAGCTGTCGTCGCAGTTTCTGAGGGATTTGTTAGGGCGAGGACGTGTTTCGTTGAGACTCTGGCATTGCCTAAATATTGACCTTTTTTGATCCCCGATGTCTCGATGAGCCACGCCGCCGAGAGCTTCCACAGGTTATCCCCAGCCGGATGGGCCACAGGTTTTGGTTCGAGTTGACGTTCATTGGTGATTCGCATCACGCGCTCGAGCGTGGCTGTGTCCACAATGGGATTGATAAAAAAGCTTCCAAGACTGCGGGAATCCGGATCTTGCTCATCTAAAACCATGCCTTTGCGGGCGCGAATGTTGAGAACATGTTCTCGGATCATCAAGATTTTCTTGGGTCGGGAGGCCGTGTTCCATTGCGGCACGGCCTCTAGAGATTTTTTGAGTTCCTCATATTTCAGGGTGGGTAAGCGTTTTGCTTCAAGTGTAAAGGTCACCGCAAGTATGATCCAAGCGGCGCCATCAGTGGTTTTAAATCGGCTGTGACGATAGGCAAATTGGCAGTCAGGGTTGTTGAATTCACGAATTTCCAGCGTATGACGGTTGAGTGCGCGAACGTTTGAGATCGTATCAGCGACTTCTTGGCCGTAAGCGCCAACATTTTGCACGGGGGTTGCACCTACACGACCAGGAATTCCTGACAGGGCCTCAACTCCAGAAAGTCCCCTGCGGCAGGCCTCCGCAACAAATTGATCCCAAGTCACACCAGCACCTACTGTTGCGGTATGCTCGCCCGCAAAGACAAGATCTGATAGCGCCATATCCAATACAACTCCAGAAAAACCCACATCGGCAATGAGAAGATTACTGCCGCCACCCATCACGAGAACGGGGAGTTCTTGGGACCTAGCAAATGTCAGCCCAGCTTTGACCTCAGCTTCGGTCGTACAGCGGATAAAATAGCGCGCGACTCCGCCCGTGCGGATGGTCGTGCGATCTTTCAGGGGGATATTTTCTTGGATGGTCATCATGGCGCTTTCTGGGGGCGTTTATTGCAAACTGATGTCTAAGGTTATAAGATCCAAGAGTTTAAGTACAAAACCAAATGTTCAGTTCCAAGCATAAATAATAGGAGGCTCGAGTCATGAGTGATTCGCCAACGAATGAAGCATTGCGAGGTCCATCACGTTCGGGTCGAAAGATGGGATTTTTGGTCTTCGTTCTTGGTTTCTTTGCGGGTTTTGTGGCTGCCTTGGCGCTCAATAGTCGAGTTTCGCACAAAGACGCAAGTGTGAGCCCTGGGATGGGCGTCTCTGAGGTCAAGGAGACGGTCACCGAACATCAGCAGACGCCCGGTGCGCAAGAGGCCGAGCCTTCATTGGCGGAGGGACATTCCGAGTCGGAAGCCACGGAAGTGTCTTCTCAGGAAATGGTGATCTCGCGGCAGACGAGGGATCGCCTGTTGAGCATCGATTTTCTTAATTTGCTTCAGGATGCTGAACTGCATCGCTTTCGATATGAGGGCGAGACCAAAGGGCTACGCTTGACGAAAATCAGAACTGGTTCGGTGTATGAAAAAGCGGGATTTAAAGACGGCGATATTATTGAGCAGATCAACGGCCTTGCTGTGGCCGATATTGAAAAGAAACCAAAAAAAGCGAGGGAACAGCTGCCGGTGGCTGATCGAGTCAGTTTCAAAGTGAGGCGTGATGACAAAATCATCACGATAAAGATCAAAGTTGCGGGAGATGCCACACCTTAAGCGGTATAAAAATGTGACCACGCTCTATCACGATTTGCTCAATTTTGAATTTTTATAACTGCCACCGCCAATTTTGGCGGTTTTTTAATGAGATTTTAAACTATTTTTGGCCCGGAAAGTTTGGCACGGTGGTTGCTTTGGGTAAAATGACGCATGACCGGGGACCAACCCACCAAAGCCGCGTTGCCTGCCTCTTTCCTACCAAATAATTTTCTGCAAATATCCGCTTCAAACCCACCAAATGGTCCTTTTGCACCCCTGGGTGCAGTGATCGGGATGATCACGAATTGAGGTCAGAACTTAGACCAATTTAGACCTTTGGACGTTCGGAAATGTAAGCCATGGTGACAAGATATAGCACCACACTGTTGCACAGGTGCCAGTACACATGCGTTCCTGTGGGCAGACTGTCGCAGACCAATGGATCGATGGTTCTAAAAACGATGGAAGCAGCAAATAACAGGGCAGCAGCAAAGATACGGCCTTGGTTATGAGCCTGCTTACGGCCCGCATAAAAGCAACTAATGCCAAACAATGTGATCCAGGTTCCAAAGTAAGCCTCGCCTCCGTTTGCCAAGGCTGGGTTTGCAAGCTTTACAACGGCTGCTGAAAGTGTCCCAAAAAAAACCAAGCCTAACAGGCTATTGACGAACGTTGCTCCAACCGTATGACGCAAAAATAACCAGAGGTAGGTGATGACGAAGACAGCAATCGGCAGCACATCAGCCCACATCGACCAAAGATTTGCCAGGCTGTGAAACAGAGCGCTGCCGACCCCAATGGTTAGGATTAATACTGCCAAAAGCCAAGCTCCAGTTCTTTGATGCCGGAAGTGGGCTTTTCGCAAAGATTGCAGAATCAAGATACCGGCGATGATAAATCCGATATTTGAAAGAAAATTAAGTGGTTCCGCCCAAAACCCAGGATCGTTGCGTTCGCAGTACTGGTCGACCGGCGCTAGCCATTCCATAGATACCACCGTTTGCCGTGCCGGATACGCGCGGCGTTTATTGTGTCAATTTAGTGATTTAGCTATTATACGAAAGTTCTGTGGAGGGCGTAAAGATGAGCCATGCATCAAATCAGTCGCAGTCCGTCACCATTGCGACGCTTATGAATAAGAAAGCCGCGCAGGAGCCGATCAGTATGGTGACCTGTTATGATGCGGCTTTTGGTCGCATTGTCGAGGGATCATCCATCGATATGGTTTTGGTGGGTGATAGTCTCGGTAATGTGCTTCTCGGCTATGATTCTACAATTCCAGTGACACTCGCCGATATGATCCACCACACGGCAGCAGTGACCCGTGTGGTTCACCGTCCGTTTGTGGCGGCAGACATGCCATTTTTGACCTACGCGACAAAAGATGACGCGTTGAAGAATGCTGGAGCACTGGTACAGCGCGGCGGAGCTCATGGGGTGAAGCTTGAGGGTGGGAAGGCGATTTGCCCACAGATTGAAGCCTTGGTGAACGCGGGAATTCCTGTCATTGGTCATCTCGGGCTGACACCACAAAGTGTTCATGCGTTAAGTGGATACAAAGTCCAGGCGAAAGACAAGGACGCGCAAAAAAGACTTCTCGAAGACGCCAGGGCCCTGGAAGCCGCTGGAGCGTTCTGTGTCGTTCTTGAGATGATTCCAGCGGCATTGGCCAAAGAAGTGTCGAAAGTCTTAACCATCCCGACCATTGGTATCGGTGCGGGAGTGGGCTGTGATGGACAGGTTTTAGTGATGCATGATCTTCTGGGTTTTGACGAATCGTTTAAGCCTAAATTTTTAAAAAAATACGCCAATCTTAGTAAAGTCATTGGTGAGGCCCTTGCGGCCTATGATAAGGATGTCAAATTGAGAAAATTTCCTGCCTCGGAGCATGGCTTCGGGGGTTAATCTTTCATGAGTGCCATATTGATGCAGTTGATTGAGGTTATTTTTCCATGAGTAAACGTGACTATTACGAAGTGTTGGGTATCAGCAAAGATGCGGCAGCTGGCGACATCAAATCCGCTTATCGTAAGCTTGCCATGATGTATCACCCAGATCGTAATCCTGACGATAAAGCGGCTGAAGATAAATTCAAGGAAGCCAGCGAAGCCTACGAAGTGCTTTCGGATGCCGACAAGCGAGCCCGGTATGATCGCTTTGGTCATCAGGGCGTTGGCAATCAAGGGTTTCAAGATGTTAATGACATTTTCTCAAGCTTTGGCTCGATTTTTGAGGATTTTTTTGGTTTTTCAGGCAGCTCTTCTGGCGGTCGTAGCCGGGTGCGACGTGGCTCTGACCTGCGCTATGACATGGCTATTGAGTTTGAGGAGGCCGTGTTTGGTGTAGAAAAAGAGGTGGAGATTGAACGACCTGTCCGTTGCGACACGTGCGAAGGTTCTGGAGCAAAAGCTGGCACTGGACGAGTCACCTGCCGTACATGCGGTGGACAGGGCCAGATTAACAGGACTCAGGGTTTCTTTGCGATCCGGACCGCCTGTCACGTTTGCGGTGGTGAGGGATCCATTGTTGAAAAACCCTGTGGGGACTGCCGAGGGCAAGGCCGCGTCACAAAACGAAAAAAACTAACGGTCAAAGTACCAGCAGGAGTTGATTCTGGGGTGCGGCTACGCTTGTCGGGTGAGGGAGAGCCAGGTCCAGCTGGAGGGCCGAGCGGTGATCTTTACGTGGTTCTGCATGTCAAAGAAAGCGAGCGTTTTTCGCGAGACGGGCTGGATTTGATTGTCGATCAACCGATCGGCATCGCACAGGCGGCGCTGGGCTGCAAAGTGAAACTCAGAACTCTCGATGGTGAAGTTGACCTTGATATCCCTGCGGGCACTCAGTCGGGTGAGCGTTTGACATTGGCTGGTTCTGGAGTTCCGCACCTAAAGGGCGTCGGCCGAGGTGATCTTCATGTGGAGGTCCGTGTCGTGGTGCCAAAAAAAATAACCAAAGAACAGCGTGAACTCCTGCAAAAATACGCCGAGATTGCCAAAGAAGACACGATGTCAGCCCCGGGAGGTCTGTTCCACAGACTGTTCAGTCAAGACTGAGCTGATGTGATCACG
>JBILMN010000059.1:0-16332 GCA_044375465.1 Oligoflexales bacterium
CCGCCCAGAATCGGCGTATTTCTGCCTAAACTCTCTGCGACCACGGCGGCAGGAACATACCTTTGAAAGTGATTACGAAGTCGTTCCTCGCTCTCATAGTCAGCTCGCTTGTCTAACGCAACCCCGAGCTGTTGGGCGAGACGTTCGAGGATTTTGATATCTCGCTGCCCTAAATTCTTTTTCTTGGTTTGTTGGTCAGCGATTAACACACCCCAATTGCCACTGCGACCAGGAATCTGGACAATCACGAATCCTTGACTACCGAGCTTCAAAATAATGTCTCGCGACGCTTCATTAAGCTGGAATAGATGCGCCTCAATGTCATTTATCGCAATGGGGTTTCCCGAGTGATAGACACCAGAAAGAACCACGGCTTGCTCCCTGCGACGGGAAATGTCCACAGAAAATTTCCATAATAACGAAGCATTGCTTTCTACGCCGGCAATAGCTGCCGTTTGCAGCAAGGTTCGATCTTCATTTGTGAGCATGACGAACGCGCGATCAAATCCAAAGTTTTGGCAAACACCCTTTAATGTGACGCTTAAAATGTCGTGGAGATCTTTATTGCTTTGAATGTCACGGGACGTGAGTTCCAGAGTCCTGGCCTCTCGAAACATTTCATCGACTCGCCTTTTAGAATCCTGAAGCTCCTGGTATTTTTCATTCGCGTCTTTCTGAAAGTCTTCAAACTCTTTAGACGCGGCTTTGAACCGATTCGATATCGATCTAAGCCGAAGAACGAGACCTACGGCAGTGGCAGCAAATCCCGCACACAACCCAACTGCAGTCGGGGCAACGACGCCTGCCAAAGACCTGCTACTGAACCATGTTGCAAGCGAAACAATGGCACCCAATAGGAATATTAAAAACGCAATCGTTTTTAAACCTCTCTCATCCCATTCCAATTCATAACTGCAAGCGTTATGCCCCTCATACACACAGCTTATTTTTTTTACGTGTCCAGACTTCCTGGTCATGAGCTTGATGAGGGCCTCAAACGAAGCTTGCCAGTTCAAACAGCTTTCTCGTCGACGAGGCAGTAAAGCCTTTGATGTCGCGCCAAGAGCGATGGTGACTCCGTTTCTTTTGGTTTTCACAAGTTCGTATGTTCTAGTCTTGTTAAACTTCTGCCCCACGCGTGTCATCTGTTGAAAGACGAGATGCAAACTCATAAAGTGTTTAAGGAGAAAGTAGTTAACTCCTTGAATGTCTCGCTCGAGTGATCGTATGCCAGCATTTCTTGACAGTAACGCTGGGTCACCGAACGTCTCAAACCGATCAAGAAACTCATCATGAAAAGCCACCGATAACCAATTCACCGGGCTTTTGATAAATTCGCGACTAATTCCGATCCCATCTAAGATGGAGTCGACATTCTTTGCGCCGATCATTTCCGTGGCGGCGAGAATATAGGGCTGCATGACGGTTGCAAGGATTTCTTGGCGCGTCCATTTGGGATCGATGAACCCTTTAGCCTGCGATTGATGCGGTAATTTTCTCTGAGTTTCTTGAGCACTCGCATGCTTGCGATATTTTCTTATTCCCTTCAGTTGCATGTCAACATAGCCGGTGACACGAGCCATCATCTTCTCAAAATTGGAAAGTTTTCGTTCCTTTGCGAGTCCCAAATCCGTAAAGTGACGATGAAGTTCCTGATAGATCATGTTCCAAGCATGTGGATTAAATCGGAATCCATCATGATAGACCTCCCTGCGCACAATCATGAAATTGAGATAGTCGTCAATTAGAAAGGGATGTGGAACCCGGACCCCGAGATTCTCCGCGCCGATTCGTTGATAGAGTGGTGATAACTGATCTGTCGCAGCAAGCAGGACATCAAATTGACCTCTCGTCATCACGATCGCATGAACCCTCTGCATCATACCGAGGACGACATCGGATCCTTGCAGTTTTGGGTGTATAACTAATTTATTGATTTCGACGATTCGCCTGCGATCGATGCCTGGAATGGGCTTTTTTCCATTGAGATTCTCACAGCGAAGAGGCTGATCATCTTCGCCAAATCGCACTTCCATGCTACAAACTAATTTTCCGCCAAGGTATCCCCCAACAATCGTTCCTTCGCGATCAAGACCCTCTCCTTGTTGCTGCCATGTGGTATCGGGGCGGACTTTGTTATGTTTGCCATATCCAGCGAAGCGTAATTTAAGAACCTCTTCGTATTCGGATGGTGTCGTTATCGTACGATAGGAGACGGCTTGTTTAATTTTCTTTGACAGGAAGCCAGCATCTGCAAGTTTTGCGAGGTGCTCATCTGCGGACGAAGCCATGGGAGCCATCTCTGAAAGATATGCACGCATGGCTTGCTTGAAAGCGGCACGATCACCTCCAACCGCGAGGCCAATGAGAAAATTATCTTCACCAATCCCTCTACGCGTATTCTCAACAGACAAGTCAACGATGATGGGATCTTGCCCTGGTATCATGAGTTTGGATTTAGGCAGGCGCATGCCTGGCAAAATATGCTTATTGGTCAATGACGACAGACCTAACAATCCAGTTTCCGAGACGTCATTGATACTCATAAAAATTGTTCGATTTGGGTCCAGTGGATCCTTAGCTTCGAGATTGGGGCGATGAGTCATGTTGACCATGAATCGATCAGCACGGGCCATGGATTTTTGAGATTTGCCCAAGAATTCAAGACCGATGGTTCCTGAATTATGGATGTCTTGCCAGCAGACTCTGTAAGGCATATCTTCGCGAATGCGAACTTTCCCAAGCAGGAAGTCTAATTTGAATAGTCCATCAGTAATGCGTGGGTCTTTGCGCGCTGACTCTGGCACACGCAGGCAGGCTCCGCGGTAGTGATAATTGACAACCTCCGCCAAGACTTCATGGCCATCATATCGCATGAGGCATGCCACTGGGTATTGAGCCTTTGATTCCGCGTAACGATGTTCGATGCGCTTTTCCAGGGGCGTCTCACTTTGTCGATAAGTTGCTTTCTCGCGAGCGCAGGAGGAATCGGCTGAAACCCTGTATTTACTGAGATTTTTTCATCGATCGCCCCTTGGCCATCGCGGTGAAAGGACCATTTTGATTCATGATTTCATTGATTTTTAGCATTTGGGACAACGCCAGTTAACGAGGGTCGGTTTTTGCTCCGCTCACTGCGTCTTCAAGTCTGGAATCCCGCGACCACCCGCGTCGAGGTCATTTCGCGCAATAAAATTGAGATCTCGCTGCAATATTACCACCGACATTTCGCGGCCAAGAACTGAGTCACGCCACCACGCTGCCGCATTTTCTGCAACATGGATGATACGCGACCATATTTATAAGATTTAAGAGATTTTGACTTGCGGTAGTCGCATTCAATAGCGGCAATTTGCTGATCTGTCAGAGGACCATGGAGCTCCATGTCCATAGCCGCCAGGAGCGCAACGACCGCACCGGTTCGATCGCGACCCGCCTCACAATGAATCAGAACCCGTTGGCCAGCTCTCATATCTGCACGGGCACGCAACAAAAATTGACACACGTCCCGTGTCTGTTGGGGTTTTTGGTCCCAAGAATCGAACATTTCAATATCACTGATTTCAACGCTCTGGAAATGGCGCCCCACTACGAGACCATCATCCGAGCGACAATAAAATTGATCACCCTCTGACTCAACAAAATTAAGAGAATAAATCACATCAGGATGCCCCACGCGAGAGCAGCTCCACCCCGAGAAATACTCTGACGCACGCAGTAGTTTACCAACTGGCAAATGTTTCTGGTCGCCGCAATCATTAATGCTGGCACCGGCGTCGCGGTAATTTAACTTCTCTTCAATGAACCCCTCTGGCTTAAACGTCAAATGCGCGCCGGTGTTGGTCAGAGCAGGCCCGTACGCCCACAAGATCACCACTGCAAGTAAGCCGAGTCCTGCTGCAATGATGCCAAAAATCCAACGCTTCATCACAAACCTTTGGAGTTAGCAGAGTTTCTGTGATCGTAACAAACAACCACAGAGTTTGTAGAGCATACGTGCTCCCACATTAGCATCCCATTCCTGTCCGTCGGGTCCCGGCGCAACCTCTGTGAGATCAAAACCGACGACCTTACGACCACTGGCTGCCAAGGTTTCAAGAATATAAACGGCCTCGTCAAATGATAGACCACCTGGTACAGGCGTGCCCGTGGACGGACAATAAGATGGATCGAGGCCATCAATGTCAAATGAGACGTACACATTTTGGGGCAAAGTAGCGATGATCTCGTCGGCAATGGATTTAAATGTGCGCCCCTCTGCCTTCATGCGAAACAAATCACGCCCGTAAAAACAATGGCCTCGTGGTCCAAGCCCCTGCATAAAAGCCCGCTCATCACGACTGTAGTCGCGGATGCCCACCTGAGTGAGTTTGGTGACGCCTTGGTACGCGTTCATCACATTAAAAAATATCGACGCATGACTAAACGTGAAACCCTCATAGGCGTCACGCAGGTCATGGTGCGCATCAAAATGCAAAACTCCAAACCCACCATGTACGGTCTCAGCCAAAGCTTTGATCAAACCTTGAGGAGATGAGTGATCACCACCGACCACTGCGACAAATTTCCCTTTAGCAAGCCAGGCTTTGGCCATCTTGTAGACCGAGTCATTGACTTTCTGGCTACATTCATTCACAAAACGCAATTCATCGGGCGCCTCAGATCGCTCTTCGCAGGCTTTGATCACCGCTTGAGCCGCTTCTTTGGCTTTATCATTGAGGGATCTGATGGTGGTATCCTCGGGAATGAGAGCAATACCAGCACGAAATGCTTTGCCAAATGCCGCATCCTCCATATCCAATTGGTGGCTCGCCGGAATGATCACATCAGGCCCATCTGAAGTACCGCCACCATAAGATGTGGTGGCCTCCCAATGTACCGGGAGGAGCACCAATTTGGCATCTGCAGGATCAATCGAGACACCCAAAAAACCAGCATCTGCGGCCGGAGGTAACCCCTGCTCCAGTTCTGACATCGCCTGCTCAAACTTCATGTAACGGTTTTGATGACTTTTGCTAGGACTCATAGGTTGCCTCACTCATTCTAACGAACTGATCCCAATACACTGATCCCAATACACTGATCCCAATACACTGATCCCAATACACTGATAAGGATGCCAAGAACCACTGGCGTCGACGGTACTCACCGCTACGGTTTCGGCGTCCGCGAAAATAACGTTCCCGCGTGTGCCCGTCCATACCCATAGCGCAGACTATGACCGGTCACCGGGTCGTAGGCCGCAGCGGCTGGGTTCGCTTTTATGGCAGAAGCTTTCATCCGTGACAATGCCTGATCGCGGGTTAACCCCGGCTCGGCGGCCAATAATAATGCAAATAATCCTGCCACATGTGGTGTGGCGGCACTGGTCCCCCAAAACCCATTGTGAAAATCCAGATCATCAAAATTACTGGTGCCGTTTGTATTATAACCTGCACCTCCTGAGCGATCGGTTGCGGGAATGCCATTGAATCCGGCAGCCCCAGAAGACGGCCCTAGGAAAGCAAGACACGCGCCCCAAGCAGCGTTGGGTACCTTGACGTCATGAAAATCAATCGAACTCACCGCCATCACATCGGGATGTGCAGAAATATCAGGCGACGTAGGACGACAATCGTTCATATCCGAATTATGCATGGCAAACAGAATGGGCATACCAAGACCACCGCGCCCCTGCTTGGCCGCGCGGGTTATAGCCTCACTGACAACATCCGTTCGCGGGGATTCCAAACCGTACCCCCAGCTATTACTCATCACACTGACACCCATCGAAAGCGCATAGGCAATCGCGTCTGCATCCTCACTCACCCGACCACTGACCACGACTGGCAGAATCTTGCACTCCGGACAAATCCCTGAAATACCCATTCCATTGACCCGTGCACCGATGATTCCAGACGTTGCCGTTCCATGATTTGCGGCAGCACCATAAATTAAGTTGTTGCCATTCGTGGAAAAATTCCACCCACGAACATCATCAATGAGACCATTGCCATCATCGTCTTTTTTATTCCCGGGAATTTCCCTCATATTCACAAACCAAGCATCCGCCAAATCCTTGTGATTTTGCTCAAATCCAAGGTCCAAGACGCCGATCACCGTTTGCGGGTTGCCGCGCGTCACCTTCCAAGCACTTTCGATACCAATGTCCACACCAGGGGTGGCACCGTTTTGGCCCGTGTTCTTAAGATTCCACTGAGCTGAAAAGTAAGGCTCCGCCTCCGGTAAGCTGCGCGCCTCCACTGGAAACACAAAATCAGGATGGGCATAGCGCACCGCCCCGGAGCTGGACCATTGATTTGCAAGTCGTAATGCGTCCGCAGGGGAGTCAACATGCACCAAAAACGCATCAGCGAATTTTGCACGTTCCCAACTTAGGGCCTGACCATAATTCTGCATCACCCGCACAAATTGCTGATCCTCCGCCCCTACAATCACCGACGAGGTCATGAGCCCTCGGGCCCCATTGGCAAAAACCACCGGAGCCATCAGCTCTCCACCACGCCCCTTGATCCAATCAGACGCTACACGCAGCGCCAACAAGCGACCATCGAGTTTGACCAGCTCTCCAAAAGCAGCTTGGCCCGCAGCCGCACCGGACCCAACACCCAAGCCGCTAAACGCCAAAGCCAAAGCCAAAACCCGAGCAAAAACAGACCCGCTCCACTGCATACTCCGCCCCACAGCGCACCTCCCCTTTGGCCCATCACCACCAACACCACACACCGAAACACCCAAAAAGCCGCCCCTGCTGGATAATTTCTCATGATTTTGCGCGAAGTTGCACCATTTATTGATGCATGGCTCCTGGGCAGACTGACTTGTTTATGAGGCATTCTCCATAAAAATGATTGCCCGATGGCAATCTGCGTCGCATAATAGCTGTTCTCTATGCACCCATAGCTCAGCTGGATAGAGTACTTGGCTTCGAACCAAGTGGTCGGAGGTTCGAATCCTTCTGGGTGCGCTCTTCTTTACAAGTACCTGAAAATATAGTCATTTCTCTTCGATTCTCGAACGGATCATCAAACTCCATAAAAATCTCAGGAACTTTATGAAATCAATTAAATCTTTGCTGTTACTCCCACTTATAGTTTGCGCTGGCTGCGTGACAACAGCAAAAGTTTTTCCTGCCAAAGTTGTGAAATCAGAAGGGCGAACACATATCGTTGAATATAACACTGGAACTGCGGGAGCAGATTGGAAAGTTTATCAGGAGCCATACAACCAAGCAGCATTGGAAGTTTGCAAAGGTTCTCCTTACAAAGTTCTGGAACGATCTCACATACCGACGGCTTTCAAATGTGCATAGAGCGTTCTTGATCCCACAAAATTTTACTGGGTTATTGAGTGCGAAATAAAAAAATGACAGGAAGTTGCCATTTAAATTGATCCTAGTTGAATCTCAAGTACAGGCTGGACGAATTGGATCTTAAAAAACCAATGTTTCTCCAATTTTCAGGCCGCGTGCAATATCCGAAAATGATTGATATTTATTAGAGGACTCTGTAACCAGAAAGTTCGATATGAGGACGCTTGGGTGCGTACTATCAAATTAACGAACCGCGCGTCATATGCACTGCTTTCACTTTGACGAGCTGGACTCTTCGCCGCACATGGGGCTGCTTCGTAAGACGTTCCGCAACATGGAACGTAACTTCCCGTGTATTTCCGCAACCGCCAGTTCAATCTCTGCCTCACCACTCAGAATGCGATCGGCGGCGTTGACATCGGGGACATATAGTGATGTTAGAGAGGTTGATCCTAATTGGCTTAGATCATCAGACGACTGCCCCTTGCGCTCAACCCAAAAATCCACCGCGACCGGGATACGCTCGCTGGAGGAACGAACCAGGTCGTCGCGCAATTTGAGTGATAGACGCATCTGACAGTTAAGACTCACCTGTTCGATTAGGTCCGAAAGTTCCCGAGTACGAGAATCTTCGCGTTTCATCAGTACAGACCGATTGACAGAGAAGCGCACAAACCTCTCTGCCGCTTCGACCTTCGCGCGACCAATCTCTGTCCCGGAATCGTCGGATTGAGCATGAACTGCAGGGGATGCTACCGTCGTCTTCGCCGTTGGTACGCTATTTTTTGAAAATTTAACACAACCCACCGTCAGTGGTGTGACGCTAAAGACGAACGTCCAACGAATCATGCGAAGCTGAGACATCATGGTTTAAATTCCGTGTTCGATCGCGTTAATTATCATTACCCGGACGAGCCAGAGGACCATTGGCTGGCTGAAACTGAACGGGGTGAGGAGACCGCGGAGGCGGCAATTTCGTCGCACGCTCCAGGATTTCAAGAATCGCGCCGTTGGCATCCATTTGCGCGAAGACACGGTAGCGGTGATGTTCAGCCATATTCATGCACTCCTGGACGGACTTACTCATCAATGGAAAGCTTTCGTCCATGAAAATATTAAAATCTGAGAACGCCGCTTTTTTTGCCTCGAGGGGCAGAAGCGCGGAGGCAGGCTTATCTGC
Organism: Oligoflexales bacterium; assembly: GCA_044375465.1. Lineage (GTDB taxonomy): Bacteria > Bdellovibrionota_B > Oligoflexia > Oligoflexales > RGVZ01 > CAMDKS01. The sequence goes on from JBILMN010000059.1 coordinate 8,493, forward strand.
CGGCCGAGCACTCGCTGCTGGTGCTGGCGTTGAACTGTCAATATTGCCGACGGCATCCGCAAGTTGCCGTGCATCCATCACACACTGCTGGGTCAGTCTCATCAGGTTCGTCATGCGCTCCAGAAACAGCCGGTACTTGGTCTCGCTGACGGGAATAGCTCCGTAGCTCGTGGAAAATCCATGGGCATTCACGACCGCGCCTGGAAGTGCGACACTATAGGTCTCTGCCATGGCTTTCTCCGCCTCGATAGATTTCAGCAGAAATGGTTGGTACTCCGAGGATTTGCAGATTTCTGCGGTTCTGGTCAATCGCGGAGAGCCGATTTGCACATCCTCGCTACGATCCACAATCAGCCGAAACACCTGGTAATACGTCAATGGCTGGTAATATCCGATCGCCTCAAGCGTTTTTGGATCGACAGTCACCGGCGGATAATCGGCCACTGGCAGATTATTCAAATCGGCAGTCGCCGCTTTGGGGCAAAACAGCCCAACGGGGGTGTTATCGTAATTGACCTTATAATTAATGTAATTGAGTTCTGACATATTCTGAAATCTTGCGGATAACAACACCTTGTGAAGGCACGACTCTCCCTCGAGAGAAGCCGCAAAACGGCGCATAATCATCGGTAGCGAGTATAAACTAACCTCACGCCTTAGTTCTTCGTTGGCCACCAGATTATTCAGACGATCGATTTTCTTTCGCCGCGCCTCACATACACTCACTTCTCTGCGATATTTTTTTAGTTGAATAATGGCTGCATTCACCTCAGCGTCGACGCGACCGACACTTTCCCAGACCTTCTGGATCTGTTGACTGTACTCCGAATAAGCATTGACATAGGAACCATAGGCCACTGAGTACATCCCTTTCAGAACGACCTCGATGGACTTCAGTTGGTTGTCGAGTTCTTTGGAATTGTTTTCCAGCATCCTGCCAAAGTTCGAGATACGCGCCCCGTCGTTATCGATACCCATACGTGCCATCTCAAAACGGCTTTTTTGACCTCTGAGATACGAGTCAAAACCACTGAGGGACATGTTATGATAAACTTCGTTTAACCGCGCCATCTGCATGCCATAGTTCGCGTCTGCATTCAATGCCGCCGAGTAGTTCGCAATCGCAGCACCCTGGTTTTGCAATAGCTTAGCCTGCTCCGCTAACGCGGCTACGTCCATTGAAGAACCGGCATCGGCAAGGCTCAGTCGTGCACCGCCCGTCGCTGCATTCGTAGACAACGGTGCCTGACTGTGAATGATGGTATCAATATCCTTCAAGGTCGCCAAATGCTCACGCCAAACCTCGATCAGCGCGCGTTTGACACGAATCCAATCTGCCATTGTTGAAATCTCGATGGCTTGGCTGTAGTTGTCAATATCTTGCTTGAGTCCAAGATTCGATCTGGCTTTCATGCAGGAAATCTGGCTGACTGTAAGCAATGTCAGTGTCATCATTTGATAGAGCTTCATATGATAGAGCTTCATAATTCTCCTTCCAGCGACCGGCGAGCACATCGTCCTCTCAACCTCCATCGGAATCAGCTCGGCGCGCATGAGATGGCCGTATCATTGTCGCGATAAAATCAGACGAATAAAATTGAAAGATCATATGGTTAGGTAAGCGCAAAACAGCGGTATCGCCACATCTCGATCAACAATCGACAACTGAGTGCGGACCATAAAAAACCGATTCCAAGAAAACGTATGTCGTTTAAAAAAAAATTGGGACTTGATGCAGATCTCTCGAACCGCAAACGTCCAGATCTTGAATACTGAACTTCGGATTTGGGAAAAATCACGATTGTTACTGTCTTTCAAGACATATCCCCGATATCACCAATATCATACTAAAGGTCACATCTTACAGATTTTCATCTTCGATGACGATATTGCACTTTAGATATTGCCGACATTGATCCAGAAATTTTACCTCCTCGTTTTTGCTGAGCTTTCTCAAAATATGATAATCGTTCTGCGACTCGGTAACCTTGATTCTGTAGTACGCGGGGCGATGTTGCCGCCCCTGTCCTCTTGCCGGAAGAACTTTAAACTCAAAGATTTGATTCCAGCCAAAATTTCGATACGGTGTCATGGATTTGCGAAGCTCGTTTCGCCCTTCACCTTCAAACAATCCGATAGAAAATTTCAAATGTTCACTCGCCACGATGATCTCTTTGCCAGCCGATGATCGATATAATTGTCGTTCTATCATAGAGTTTCTTGTGACGTTAAATATTAGAAACAAGCCTAGGGCAAAAAGAGCCATTAACATGATGCTACCCAAGACTTGGGACTGTAAGCTCGCGTCATCCCCATAAAGTTCATTTTTTGCGATGTAGAATAACCCAAGAGCAAAAACGAAACTCATCATGCCACCCAAAAATCCCAAGAAAATCTCAAGGAGGTATTTTAAGCCGATGTGAGGAATACTGATCACATACGGCCGAGATGTTAAATTTTCATTTATCGAGGAAAACACATCATCTTTGACGGGGGCGAGAACTTTTGGAGGTGGGCTAGGATTGCGGATGCCAATCACGATCAGTGAGATACCGCTGATGATCAGTGCAATACCACCTATAAAAGTAACCAGAAGAACATTGTATGTTGAGGGGCTGACAGGACCTCGTGACAATAAAAATCTAACCAATAACAAGTCTACAGCACCTGTTATCCCCACAATGATTCCTGCGCCTATATTATTTTGTGATCTTCGCAATGTTAAACCTCAGTCTTATCTCGAATCAGAAGAGACGCAGTCTTTTGTGACAATCTCACCCTCAAATAACGATTTCGGCAATACCAAGATTGTATATAAAATATCTCTCATGGACCAAATCTACCCTGATCTTTTGTTTAATCCACCAACGCCTGAATGCGCGGCTCAAGCCTGTCACCCAAAACCCCTTGCTTGGGCCCGGTCAGTACCCATGATATGTTGAGATCCGCAAGTGGCTTGCACGCGGGGACCAGAGTTCCGATCAGAATCTCAGTCGGACCTTTCGCGATATCCTCTGCGGACAACTCAAATTCATCTACGCCAAGATCATTTTGCTGATCTAAATAAGTGTAAATGACGATTGACTGGTTATAGGGCGCCTCAGTCGAAAGGGCTGACCCACGGACGAATCCTGCTCAGGGAGCACTGGCACATGGCCTAGGGATGGAAATGCCATCAACGACATCGCGATCACGAATAAATATTTAATAGGAGCGTCCCTTTCTGGGCGCCACCCCCTCGGCCCGGAGCCGACGGCAGACAATGGGCCTCCACCATCACGGCAGGGAAATAAAGACGTGCTTCGACTCAAAGTGCGCATCGCCACTGTAAATTCAGCGCGCTTTACTTTAATGATGTAATTTTTCACGGCGGCAACCGCGAGTGAAAACAGGATCAGCATCATGCCCATCACCAACATGAGCTAAATTCACGAGAAACCAGGACTTTGATTCCCACGGACAGAAGACATAGATCAATGCAACGAAGTCATATCAAGCAACGGAATCCCTCAAATTTTTTCGGCGCGCGAAAATCTAAATTTGAAGATCTGAATTTATTGATTCCTTAACTTTTCGATCGCGGTCGTCAATTTTTGGATACTTGCGTCTGTCTGGGCCCGCAATTCTGCCCGCCGTGATAATGTGGATTCATACTGCATTTTGGCACTTTCCTGGAGCTGCGCCATGGATAATCTTAGGGGCTCCATCGCTCTTTCTGATTTCAGCATGAGGCGCTGTGATGACAACATTTTCAGATATTCAGACATTGTTCCCCCAGGAAATCTCGCGGGACTCTGGCCTGAACCATCTTTGAATACCGCCTCTCCGTTTTCATTACGAACGATGGTGATCGCACCACCAGACGAAAAATTTTCTCCACCCAGCGCGGACACTTCCCGTGAAAAAAGAGCGGACACTGGCACATCGAGAAGTTTTGCGACCGAGCGTAGCGCGGCGATCAATGATTCATCAACTCGGCGCTCGGACTCAAATTTACTCAGCAAATTCAGCTGCTGTCGAATGATCGCTTCTGATTTTGCCATATCTTGCAATCGTCCACGCAGTCGAGCCATTTCCACCCGGATCTCCTGCATCAAAGCTTCAACTGCAGCATTGTTCTGTCTGATTCTGTCGGCTTCAGCGCGGGCCAACTCGGCTTGTGCATTTGCCGCAACGCCATCAAGATATTGGCGATCATTCAACAGACCCACGTAAAGGTAGCAATATTCCCAACCGGTCCCGACCTGGCGACCAACGACAACCACCTGACCATCCACCGAGGGACGGTCTTGACGGTCATCACCCGCGGATCCATTCTGGGGCCAAACCTGAATTGGCGGATTTTGCAAATGCTGGAGGGCCGGAACTCCATGATGCTGACCGCAGGCCGAAAGCATCACCATCATCATCGTAAAAGACAAAACATGCTTAATCATAGAAGCCCTACTCGATAATATATTATGGTTTTATAACGATAAACAATTACATTCTATTAAAATACATGTCAATTATTATGTTATTCAATACAAATTGCGACACTCAATCCACGAATTTGATTACAAAAACCGTCTTCAGACCGACCTATGAGCCAGTTTGGGCCATCCTCCGCCACAGCCTTCGGCTGCTTGAAAGCCATACATTTGAATGGCATAATGCAAGGATGCACATTCGAAAAATCATCCATGTGGATATGGACGCCTTCTATGCTGCCGTGGAAGTACTGGATAAGCCGGCGCTGAAGGGACGACCGCTTGTTATTGGCGGAAGCCCAAATTCTAGAGGTGTCGTTTGTACCGCAAGTTATGAGGCCAGAAAATTTGGGATTCGCTCAGCCATGGCTTGCAGCGTTGCCTACCGCAAATGCCCCCAGGCTATTTTTTTACCCCCCAGATTTGAGCGCTACCAGGAGATCTCGGGCAAGATTCGCGAAATATTTCACCGGTACACCGAGTTGGTCGAGCCGTTGTCTCTGGATGAGGCCTATCTTGATGTAACTGATAATGCACTTGGTCTTTACGCGACTCAAATCGCCAGGCGAATCAAAGAAGACATTCGCTCAGAATTGGGCCTCACGTGCTCAGCCGGCGTAGCACCGAATAAACTCGTTGCCAAGATCGCCTCCGACTTTCGCAAACCTGACGGCCTTGTCATTGTGCTACCTGAGCAGGTTGAAAGCTTTATGAAACCTCTCCCCGTCCGAAAAATCCATGGTGTTGGACCAGCGACGGAAGCTCGCCTCGCAAACATCGGTATCAAGACCTGTGCGGACGTGGACTCATTCACCAAAGAGACTCTCAAGCAGCGTCTGGGACGCCAGGGAGCCTGGATCTGGCATGCCGCTCGGGGAGAAGACGATCGTCCAGTTGAAACTCACTACGAGAGAAAAAGCTTTGGCCGCGAAGATACTTTTCCCAGTGATCTGCTGAATATTGAAGTGATTCAGGGAAAACTGCGGCAGCTGAGTGAATCGGTCAGTCGCCGTATGGAACGAAAGTCTGAGGTTGGCAAAACCATCACACTGAAGGTCAAGTATTGTAATTTTGAAACCATCACACGCAGCAGAACCATCAAAGACCCGGTCTGCGACGCTGACACCATATTTCAAACCGCTTTTGATCTGATGCAGCGCAAAACTGACGTTGGCCGCCGTCCGATCCGACTGATTGGTGTCAGCGTCTCAAAATGACTGTAAGCATCCAGAAAAACGCAAAAAACCAAGGAGCTACGCGCAACTCTAAAAAGGCGCCACTGCATGGCAGCTCAAGATTCATAAAACAGCATTTGTTACCCAACTTGCCCTACAAAATCATCAATGCCTTCAGCAACAGTTCGGCCCGGACGATAATCAAGCAGCGCGCGTGCTTTGCTGATATCAAGCGTCTGGCTAAATGCCGAAAGCCCAGCGGCATAAACTGTGAGTGGCGGCTCTGTCTCGAGGTTCGAATACTGATAGAACATCTCCAAACATCGCCCCATCGACCGCACAAGCGGCCAGGGAATACTCACAAATCGCACGTCTTTACCGAGCTTCTGGAACAACTGCGTCGCAATATCGCGGACACTCATGGGCTCACCATTGGAAATATTGATGACTTCCCCACGAAGCTGATCACAACGATCCAACGCTGTCACCGTCGCGTCCACAAGGTTATCGATCACGGTCAAATCAAGAAGAGCCGTGCCCCCTCTTATGACGGGCATGTAACCAGACGACGCCGCACGCAACATGCGCGGCAGAATGTTGCGGTCACCAGATCCGATCACTCCGCGCGGTCGCAGCGAACAAACATTGAGTCCTTGCTTGCAAGCTAACTCAATCATTTGGTCAGCGATCACCTTGGAACGTCCATACATGGATACCTGCCGAGCAGGAAGCGGATCTGATTCCTTAATGCCAAGGCGATCAGAATAATCGACATAGACACTGGGACTTGAAAAATTCACAAATGCTTGAACCCCAGACCTGATCGCGGCCTGAAGCAACTCTTCAGTGCCATGAATATTCACGCGTTCAAAATCTGCCCAATCACCAACTGGAGCGACATGAGCCGCACAATGAATGACACCATCCATGCCTTTCATGACCTCAAAAGCCGATATTCCTAATCGACCGATCTCCCCGGACACGATCCTTGCTTTCGGGAATGCTTTAATGGCCTTGTCGGGATCGCGCACCAGCAGCGTCACATCATCTCCACGCTTCATCAACGCCTGAGCCACCCGTCCACCGACAAACCCCGTCGATCCGGTAATCAAGATCCTCATGACTGGATACTCATTTGCCTTTTGAGGTCTTCCTCGCTCCAGATCTCAACACCTAGAGATTTGGCCTTCTGCATTTTACTTGATGTGGAGTCTGTTTCATTGGTGATCAGCACGGACGTTGTTTTTGAGACCGAGGATCCAATGCGACCTCCGGCTTTTTTGATCAAGGTTTCGATGTCCTTGCGGGGTTGGCTGAGGGCCCCCGTGATCACAAAAATTTTCCCTGCCAAAATGCCATCAGAATCGATTTCCGGAGCTCTTGGTGTCACTTCGACTGCGAGAAGTTCATCAATCAGATTTGACGTCCTTGCAAGTCCCTGAACAATTTGGTGAGCTGATTTTTCGGCGAATCCATCAATGGCTTCAATCTCACTGGCGGCTGCGGCCCGCAGTCGCTGGAGTGTGGGAAACACCTCGAGGAGTTTTTCCCAGGTGGTCTGACCTGCACCTTCAATGCCCAGACCGTTTAAAAACATCGCTAATGGAAGATTCTTTGTTTTTTGGATGTTCTCAAACAGCTTTGCCGCCATTTTTTCTTTCGTGGAGGGCAACGTTAAAAGCATGTTGGGCGTCAAACGATAAAGATCCGGGATCGACTTAACCATACCCGACTCCATCATCTGCTGCAGTCGCTTATCGCTCAGGTCTTCGATATTGACGGCGCGAATCCAATTCAAAATCGCACCAGACTGCTGCGCCGGACAATGAGTCACCGCGGTGCATTTAACTCTCACATCATCATCAATCAAGCGGCGGCCACAGCTGGGGCAAACGCTCGGAATTTCGGCAGAGCCAACTGCCGCATTCACAACGCTTAAAAACTTGGGAATCACCTCACCAGACCGGACCAGTTCAATGACATCACCACACTTCAAATTGTAGCCGCGCACATGCGCTGCATTGTGAAGCGTGATATTGGTGATGGTTGCGCCACTAAGTTCGACAGGCTCGATCACGGCAACTGGCGTCACAATCCCAAGTCGCGAGGTAGCCCAATCAATGCGCACAATTTTTGATCGAGCGGTTTCACCCTGCCACTTAAAGCTGATCTTATAGCGAGGATGGTGGTTGGTCG
>JBILMN010000206.1:0-4932 GCA_044375465.1 Oligoflexales bacterium
TCTCTGGGAGGCTTGATCCGGGGTTTTTTGCTTTAAGACCATGCCGCACGGTGCAAACCGACGACTGTACCATGCCGCAAATTCGGCCCAACGATTCTGAGGCACTGGGAACGACTTGCAGACAAATCTTTGGCCGGGAGACAGTCGGCCTGCTTCGACGGCCACGACGCTTAGACGATTTTCTTCATGGTCAGCGATGCCTTCTGAAATGACTATCGGAGCATCGTAACAGACGCTCTTGGAATCGGCCGTGAACGCCCCGACATCTTCTGTTTTACGTACGGCAATGCGGGGGAGGGGGACACCGTCCATTTGCTGTGTAAACTGCCTGCGTGCGGCTTGATCGAGATGATCAATGACGGTTTGGGCATAAATCGTCAGCGGGTGATCTTCGGCCAAAATGGGTCCTCTCACACCGGACGCATAATCACTGTGAGACTGTTCCAGGTAGTCAAAGGAGCCAAAAGCAGCCGGATCTCCCAGATCATGTTTGAGATTTGCTGGGCCTCGGGTGGACTTACAGCCATAGAATATGGCAAGAAGTGAAACGGCCAAAATCGTCTTGCCAAATATCATGTGACCTCGTTGCACTGAGCGGATTGAGATGGTTACGTTTTTAGAAACTATAACCTTGAATGGATGCCGCCGCAAGCAACGCTGTTTTTGTGATATTCAGAACTTCCAGCGACGGTAGTTCCACGCCCACTGTTCAGGATAAAGTTTGATCATGCGGGACATGTCATCGGCCATGAGCTGCGCAACGTAGGCCTCGTCGGTTAGTCCGTGGGAGGCCGGCAAAACTTCACTCACATGAAACCGAAAACTGCGCGGTCCAATCCGCATCATGTAGACGCCGCAGACGGGCATAGCCTTGCGGGTCGCCATCAATGCAGGACCTTGCACAATATTGGTTCCGGGCACGCCCAGAAATGTGCTGGCGTGACCGCTTTGTCGGTTCTCAGGACGTTGATCCATCACAAATCCAAGATGCTCTTGACGTTGAGCAATGGCCATCATGTCACGCAAAAGTGATTTGGCATCCGTCCAGAGCACCTTCATGCCAAGGCGCTCGCGCATTTGATTTAAAATCGGTGTCAGCCACTTGGCTTTGCTAGGTTTTGCCAGAACATGAAATGATCTGGGAAGGCAGATGGCCGCAGCGTGCCCTGCCAATTCCCAGGCGCCATGATGTGCGGTGATGATCACGACGCCGCTGTTTTGGGATGCTCGGGCGAGTATCTGGCGCGCCTCGGCAAGTCCATCAATGGTGATCGCGGATGGTCGAAACATAAACTTTATAGTCTCAAGAGATATCATGATCTGAGTTAAGAGATTCTGTCGCGCAAATAATTTCGCAAATGACGAATGCGCTGGCAGGCCATACACACGCTGAATATTTGCATCAATGATACGGCGGTCCTTGGCGGTAAACGGCCAGGCCACGCACAGGAGAAGCCAACCTAGGGCTCCCAGGCAGGCATTTGGCAGTGCGGCAATCATCCGAATCAAGAACACCCGAACCGTCCTCGGTTAAACTGAGGGCGCGGCAATACGCTGCAGCGCTTTGGCATAGAATTCATGTGCTTTGAAAGATGAGCGCACCAGAGGTGCACTCGCAACCGAAAGAAAACCGATGGATTCCGCAAAAACACCCAGACGATGGAATTCATCAGGGTGGGCGAATCTTTTGATGGAAAGATGTTTGGAGCTCGGACGCATGTATTGCCCGATGGTCACAAATTCCACGCCAACGCCGCGAAGGTCTTCAAGGCTTGTTTTCACTTCTGCCTCGTCTTCGCCAAGGCCCAGCATCACAGCGCTCTTGGTGAAGACGCGGTAACCCTCAATATCCTGAGCGATCTCCCGGACGCGTTTCAGGGCGTGCAGGGATTGACGGTAATTGGCACGGGCATCGCGCACCCGCGGTGATAGGCGTTCGATCGTCTCGATATTGTGAGCGTAGACTTCCGGTTTCTCCGCGAGGATGACCTTGAGGGCCTCATCACTGCCTTTGAAATCGCCGGCCAAGAGCTCGACGACAATTCCGGGATTTTGCCGTTTCACTTCACGAATCACCCTTGCGACATGAGCGGCCCCACCATCCTCAAGGTCGTCACGGTCGACCATGGTGATCACCACGTACTTTAAACGCATGAGAGCTGCGCTCTCTGCCACCTGCCGCGGCTCATCAGCGTCGAGCCAGCCGTTGGGATTGCCGGTTTTAACGTTGCAAAAACGGCAGCCTCTCGTACAGACCTCGCCAAGGACCATAAAAGTAGCGGTGTTCGTGTTCCAACACTGGCCAATATTTGGACATTTTGCCTCTTCGCAGACGGTGTAAAGTTTCCGGTCGCGAAGATCGCGTTTGATATTGAAATAAGTCTCGCCGGTCGGTATCGGAGTCTTCAGCCATGCGGGCTTGCGTACATGCAGTGATGGCGCGTGCGGTGAAGGTTCGCCGGTGGGTGAGGTTTTTGTCGAGTCCGTCATGTCCGTCATGTCCGTCGTATCTGTTAGATGTTGGTTGCGATCTAGGTCTTTCGTCTCAGGCAGCAAATAGGTTACAATGAGGGAGCCGTTGTAACACGTCACAATGCCCTCGTAAAGCACTGAATCTACAGGAATTATTCAATGAAATCAGATCCCTTTTACGCGTTTGTGGGCGTCGTCAATCAATTGGGGCGCACGCCGAAGGGCTTTGACCGCAAGGGGCGCCGTGCGGATGTGATCTTTAAAGCGATTTTTAAGGCCACAAAAAACACCGTTACCGAAATCTGGGAAATCTACACCCAGCATCGCGATGAGTTGTCTCGTAAATTGGTCAACAACAAAGAAACCGTTGTCGCCTACCTGCTGGGGTTTCACCTTGCCAATATGGCCCGAGCCAAGACGCTCTTCGAACGTTCCGATGCTCGTCATCACTGGAAAAATAAAATCAGTGGCAAAAAAATCCGAGTCTATGACATTGGCTGTGGTACTGGCGCCATGTCGCTGGCCATTGGCCTGGATGCCGAATACATGCTTATAGATGGCAGTGGTCCGTTGCTTGATGCAGCGGCCCTTCTGGCCAAGGAGTCGGGCCTTAAGGCGCGAACCAGTCGCCGCGTGATCGAAGACCTTGAGCCTAAGCAATTTACCTCTCGGCCTGGTGAGGAGACGGTTCATATTTATTTGTTAGGGTATGTTTGGAATGAACTCGGCCGCAATCTCCCCGCAAGACGAAAGCTTCTGACCATTATCACAAAACATCTCGAACGTGGTGAGCCCTGCCTGGTTTTTGTCGCTGAACCGGCCCTCGAATTCATGGCCCGACCCGCCATGGAACTTCGTGATGCTTTGTGCGGTGCTGGTTTTCTCGCGCTCTATCCCTGCTCCCATAGCGAACCTTGCCCAATGCTCGAGCGGCCAAAAGATTGGTGTTACAGTGAGGGCGAGTGGGATCAGCCGCCGTTGGCTGCATGGATTGATGAGCAGCTTGGCATGAACCGCGCAAAAATCGCTGGATCCATGTTTGCATTCGCGTCGCCGGATTTTAAGTTCGCGGCGACGAATCTGCCAGTCGTGGTGGGGCGACCCGTGCGCGATGAGGGCAAAGAACGCTACAAAGGTTTTTTTGATTACCTGGTGTGTGATCAACAAGGGATCACAAAGATCACACCTAAAGCCCCAAAACAGGTGGCAGCGCGCGGAACGATTCTTGATGAGCGCCCGCAAAAAAAATAAATATGGTCATGAATGGGACGCGCGAACAAGAACATCCCCAAGGAGGGTCGTCCATGTCTCGCAAAACTAAAAAAGATGCTGAGACGCCGGTGTTGAGGCAAATCCTGACGTCCTCATTGGGGCGGTCATCGAAATTGCTGTCACTATCCTTGAGTGCCGGCATCGACGCCGCCAGGCACTCGGCTAAAGCATTTTTAAATCCAGAGAAGAAAGACGAATTGTCCCACGAATTTTGGACGACCCAGGCCAAGCGTATCGCCACTGAGTTGGGAAAACTCAAAGGATCCCTGCAAAAAGCAGGACAATTATTCAGTATTTATGGCGAACACTTTCTTCCGTCAGAAGTTGCAGCGATTTTACAATCGCTGCACAAGGATTCACCGCCTCTCAGTCATCAGGCCATCCTTGCGACGGCCAAGAGATCCCTTGGTGCAGAACGTTTCGCACGACTGACCTTTGAACCGAAGCCAATTGGCGCCGCATCTATTGGTCAGGTTTACCGGGTGACGGTTTCTGACACTCCCGGATCCTGGTGCCTTAAAGTACAATACCCGGGCGTTAGTGCCTCTATCGATAGTGATCTCAAGAATCTGCAAAGGATTTTTAATATTCTGAAATTCATACCGCGGGACATGAATCTTGACGGGATTTTTGCCGAGATCAGAACCATGCTTCACCGAGAGGTGGATTACCAAAAAGAAGCTGAGGCCACCGAACAGTTTGCTGGTTGGCTCAAAGGAGATGCACGTTTTGTCGTGCCGCAGGTTCTTCGCAGCTACTCCACAAAGCGCGTGATCGCCACAAGCTATGAATCGGGATTTGATATCGATAGCCCACAAGTCCAAAGTCTTAGCGCCGCAAGGCGATCGCGACTTGGAGAGGCGATTTTGGACCTGTTTTTTATGGAGTTTTTTCATTTTCGCACGGTACAGACTGATCCGCATTTTGGCAATTACCGCATCCGCGTCAACGAGGATCAAAAAGACCAACAGGATCAATGGGTGCTTCTTGACTTCGGCGCCATCAGATCATTTCCCAACTCGTTTGTGAACCATTATCAAACTATGACCAAAGCCGTCGTTTATCATGCAGATCCAGACGGATTGTTCCATGCTCTGAAAGATCTTGGCATCATGAGGGATAACGATTCGCATCAGCAGATTGAGGCGGTCTACCAGATTTCTCGACTCGTGTCGGAGCCTTTCTTGA
>JBILMN010000207.1:0-4918 GCA_044375465.1 Oligoflexales bacterium
AGAGCGCTTTTTTCGCGGTCTATGTGCAGCATCGTCGCGCCAATATGTTCGCAATAAAGTCCGTAGGCCCGGTTTTTTCGGCAAGTGCACTCGATCCATTGGATGGTGTTACCGGCGGGGTGAATTTTGATGCGAACCTCAGCCTGCTGTCTTTCGGTGGAGGCCACACTTGCGGAAATCAGTCCATCGGTATTGCGGAGTTTTGTCACGTAACCGGCTTGGTACAAATCAAGACCATCCAACCAGTCGCCTTCATCCATGTGCTCGTAGAGGTGTTCGATCAAAGAGCTTTTTGAAATATCCACAGTGCCGCCAATCCAGTTGATGTGAGGTACAATTGTAGCACAGAATTCAGTGGTTTAGGATGGAGTCAACGAGACCATTCTTCAGTCGTGGCGGAATTTGCGAAGGTTCCATTGATAAAATCACAAATGATCGGGGTAAGGTGTTTATTTTTCCGGGTGTTGGTGAAATGCCGCAGTCGCGGAGGTTAAAGAATGGCGATGGACAGCCGATTCCTCAGCTGTGGCAGGGAATGATCTTGTGACTGGAGAGGTTTCGTTGGCATGAGTGCAGCGCAAAAATTGAATGTTGTTGTCAGTAAAGACGATGTGGCGGCCGAGCTGATCGGGTTTTTGTCGCAGTACTCAACGTTACTCGATCAACAGATTTTGACGGTTCGCAACACGTTACTTGCGACCGTGGAGCAGGCGATGTCGGGTGTCATGGCGCTTAATGAGGCCGCAGATCACAAGCTCAAGAAAGCGGATGAAGTTCTTGTGAAGGATCAGGGCGCGGGTTTTGTGTCCAAAAGTGCGAAGGATTTAGACGTTTCGTTCAAAGACCCTTCTGCCAAAATTAAAAATATTAATCAGAGCTTATCAGCGCATATGGCGGGACTTGGGCATCTTGATGAAAATGTGCGTAGCTTTCTTTTTGCGATCATGGGTGGTCTAAGTATCGATGATGTTGTGCGTCAGCGTTTGGAGCATGTCAGTTCATCCTTGGCCGCGCTTCAGGCTGGTATTCAGAAAGTCATCGCACGATATAAACGTGGAGAGAAGGTCACCGATGAGTTCCTGGGTGCGGTTCAAACTGAGATGCTCTCATTGATGTTTAAAGCCTATACGATGGAAGACGAAAAAGTGATTTTTAAGAAAGTGTTCGGTAACGTGGTTGGTGTGAATCAGAAGCCATAGGGGTTTTTGGTTGTTTTGTTCTCAGAGATTTTATTTTTGGGGGGCGCTATGAGTAAGAAGATTTTGATTGTCGACGACTCAAGAACAATCCGTCAGCAGGTTTCGTTCACCTTGACCAAAGGTGGATTTAGCGTGGTCGAAGCCGAGGATGGTCAAGATGGCCTAGCGAAGTTAGGCGCGAATGCCGATGTCGCGATGATCATCAGTGACGTGAATATGCCGAACATGAACGGCATCGAAATGGTGGAGGCGATCAAAGCCGGAGGGAAGCATGGGAGTGTTCCTATTGTCATGCTGACGACTGAAGGAAGTGGAGAATTGATCGAACGAGCCAAAGCCGCTGGCGCCAAAGGATGGCTGGTGAAGCCATTCAAACCTGATCAACTTATTGCTGCAGTCTCAAAATTGACAGGTGCAGCATAAATCCCGGGTTCGACAACACGGAGGTCTGGTCGTGGGCGATGGATTAAAAATGGTTAGTTTTTTGCAGAAATATACGGAAGCGATGACGCTGCAGATCAAGGCCATACAGGCTGAGGTCGATCAATCTGTTGGTGGTGTGATGCAAGCTCTCCAGGGGCTAAGTTTGTCGACCGAACAGCAGAAAAAGGAAGCGGACCGTGTGTTGGAGGCGACCTATCTCAACCCAGATGCGCAGACCTCCATGATGGTGAATAACATTCAGAAATCAACGGATGATATTTTTGAACAAGCACAGATGGCCGTTTCTCAGGAAAGTTCGACGGATTCCCCCAAAGCCGTCGTTGTCACTGATATGGCGAGTGATGTGCGTCGCATGGGCGGAATGTTCTCCAAACATATGGAGTCGCTGTCGACGATGGATGACAGCATGAAAGATCTTGTGATGACTATGGTCGGAAGTTTGTCGAATGCTGACGTCATCAGGCAGAGACTTGATCACATTGCCGAGATGATGCGAGCATTGGATTTAGGTATTGGAAATGTGATTGTTGATCTTGATACGCGTTTAAATCTCGAGGTGGTCGAAAGTTTTAAGGAGAAACTTCTAGATTTCTCATACGGAATTTATTCGATCGAACAAGAACGGAATCTTTTTAAAGGCGTTTTTGGCCCGCCTCCAAGTCTAGTGCGGGCCTACCAACGCAAATGATTGATCATGAAGATTGACGAGGGCAGCCACGCGAATGGCTGCCTATTTTTTTATCACCACATTCGTGAAAAAAAACAAATTATATTAAATAGTTACTCAAATTACTGCGATGTGGCAAAAAAATATAAAATTCTTCTAAAAAAAGTTTGACGAGGCGCAATCTCATGCGTATACCAGTGCCTCACGCCACTTCGGCCGAAAATCTCGAAAGCAGCGATGCTCAAGCGGTCAATCAGCAAAAAGTGCGCGGTGCTCTTTGAAAACTGAATAGTGAATCGACAGAAAAACAAGAACCAATCAACAGGTTGCTGTATTTCGTCACCGTAGCCTTCGGGCTGCGCGGGACAAGTCTCCATTGGAGACTTTAATAAATAAGCAATCTGTTACCTGTATTAATTTTTTTGAGTGATCAAAAAGTATTTCAAACAGTAACAGGCCAAGATTTAAACGTTAGAGTTTGATCCTGGCTCAGAACGAACGCTGGCGGCATGCCTAACACATGCAAGTCGCACGAGAAAGTCCTTCGGGATGAGTAGAGTGGCGCACGGGTGAGTAATACATGGGAACGTGCCTCTGAATGGGGGATAACTACGGGAAACTGTAGCTAATACCGCATAGTAACGGAAGTTTAAAGCTGGCCTCTATTTATAAGCTAGTGTTCAGAGATCGGCCCATGTCCCATTAGCTAGTTGGCGGGGTAAAAGCCCACCAAGGCTACGATGGGTAGCTGGTCTGAGAGGACGATCAGCCACACTGGAACTGAGACACGGTCCAGACTCCTACGGGAGGCAGCAGTGGGGAATTTTGCACAATGGGGGAAACCCTGATGCAGCAATGCCGCGTGAGTGAAGAAGGCCTTTGGGTTGTAAAGCTCTTTCGGCTGAGAAGAAGGGCTACATGGCTAATATCCAGGTAGTTTGACGGTATCAGAAGAAGAAGCACCTGCTAACTTCGTGCCAGCAGCAGCGGTAATACGAAGGGTGCAAGCGTTGTTCGGAATTACTGGGCGTAAAGGGCGCGTAGGCTGGTTTGTAAGTCGAATGTGAAATCCCCGGGCTTAACCTGGGACGTGCATTCGATACTGCTAATCTTGAATGCTTGAGAGGGTGGTGGAATTCCTAGTGTAGAAGTGAAATTCGTAGATATTAGGAGGAACACCTGAGGCGAAGGCGGCCACCTGGCAAGACATTGACGCTAAGGCGCGAAAGTGCGGGGAGCAAACAGGATTAGATACCCTGGTAGTCCGCACCATAAACGATGGATACTAGATGTTTGGAGAATTAACCCTCTGAGTATCAAAGTTCACACATTAAGTATCCCGCCTGGGGAGTACGGCCGCAAGGCTGAAACTCAAAGGAATTGACGGGGGCCCGCACAAGCGGTGGAGTATGTGGTTTAATTCGAAGCAACGCGCAGAACCTTACCTGGGTTTGACATCCTACGAATACTGCAGAGATGTAGTAGTCCCGCAAGGGACGTAGAGACAGGTGCTGCATGGCTGTCGTCAGCTCGTGTTGTGAAATGTTGGGTTAAGTCCCGCAACGAGCGCAACCCCTATCCTTAGTTGCCACCATTAAGTTGAGCACTCTGGGGAGACCGCCGGTGTTAAACCGGAGGAAGGCGGGGATGACGTCAAGTCCTCATGGCCCTTACATCCAGGGCTACACACGTACTACAATGGTAGAAACAAAGCGACGCGAAGCCGTAAGGTGGAGCAAATCGCAAAAACACTACCTCAGTTCGGATTGAAGTCTGCAACTCGACTTCATGAAGCTGGAATCGCTAGTAATCGCAGATCAGCACGCTGCGGTGAATACGTTCCCGGGCCTTGTACACACCGCCCGTCACACCACGAAAGTGGTCATAACCAGAAGCAGGCAAGCTAACCGCAAGGAGGCAGCCTACCAAGGTTGTGGCCGTGATTGGGGTGAAGTCGTAACAAGGTAGCCGTAGGGGAACCTGCGGCTGGATCACCTCCTTTCTAAGGAATGATTTAGTTGGATGCACTTCGGTGCCGCTCTTGATTGAGTGACCGTCCGCTACATTTCAGGTTAACAGCAACCTGGGTTCAAAATTTTGAAAGTCTTGATTCACTATTCAGCTTTGAGGGAGCATAAAAACCCCCTCGAAGCATCATAGGCGGCCAGAGACCAAGGCGCGAAATTGTTTGAGCGACGCAGTTTACGAACGTAAACGAGGAGCGAAAACAGTTGAGCAACGCAGGTATCTGGCATGACTAGGATGCTGAGCTCTTTGACATTGAGAATAGAACTAGCTAATTGAATAGATAATTTTTGATAGAACTCATGCAATTCTCTTTTTGAGCTCTGCGCGAGGCACAAAGACGAAGCTATTTTTTAAGCGAAGACAAGGCGAAGGCGGGGATGTCGACGAGACATAACTGCTGTTAGGCGAGGAGAGATCCCCGTCTTCAACGCAGTCATCGATTAAAAGAGCGAGGATTTATTGCCAAGTGAAGAGTTGATGGCGAGAGTAAGCTACTAAGGGCGCATGGTGGATGCCTTGGCACTAAGAGGCGATGAAAGACGTGACAGGCTGCGATAAGCTTCGGGGAGTCGCCTAATTG
>JBILMN010000208.1:0-4907 GCA_044375465.1 Oligoflexales bacterium
GCGCTCAGCAAAACCGACGGTAACGTCCTGAGTGGCTATATCCACGCGGTTAAAAGTGAACTGCAGGCCTATGGATTTGAGGTAAAGGTCGAAAGGAAACTTAAAAACGATGACCGAGCAACTGATTCCGCGTTTGTCAAAGCAGATACGGAACTCCACCTGCTCGCCGTTGGCTCATTGTTTCAAGGCCAAAAGGGCGAAACCCTAAAAGTAAAATTTGAAATCGATACTGACCCAGCAGTAGGGTTCACAACTGAGGCGAAGCCTTTCTTTTGGCCGCAGGTCTTTTCCGTCTTGACGTGTGATCTGCCGAGCCTGTTCGCCGGGAAATTGCACGCGACATTCTGTCGTAAGCGGGTCAACAACATCAAGGGGCGGGATTGGTACGATTTCTTATGGTACGTAGGTCGGGGTATAAAGCCAAACTACGTTTATTTAGAGAGCAAAATGCGTCAGTCGGGAAACTGGTCTGTGACCAGTGAATTTACGCCTATTGCTTTTAAGTCATGGGCAAAAGACCAACTAGCAAATTTTGATGTTGAGGCAGCGAAACAAGACATCCGCAGATTTATTACCGACCCGCGGAGTCTCGACGGCTGGAGCAAAGACGCTTTTTATGCCGCGATAGATCGCTTGTAGAATCATGATTCTCGTTAACTGAAACACCGATACACCTACCATGTCAGAACAAATAAATTGGTGTCCCACCCTTGAAGGCAAGACCATCTTGCTCAGGCCACTGGTCAAAATGGACTTTGACTCCCTATACGTCGCGGCTTCTGATCCAGAGATCTGGCGTCTACACCCCAATTCGGATCGCTGGCAAAAACCAGCCTTTAACGAATACTTCACCAAGGGCACAACTGAGCATCAGGCACTCGCCGTTATTGATCGTCAGACCAATCAAATCATCGGTTCGTCGAGATTTTATGATCCGACGCCTCATGAGGTCACAATTGGTTTCACGTTTCTCAGCCGTCCCTATTGGGGCGGCGCTACAAACCGCGAGTTAAAATTACTGATGCTCAGTTATGCCTTTCAGTATGTTGAGCGGGCGTTATTTGTTATTGGCGTGAATAATCTTCGTTCCCGGCGCGCCATAGAAAAACTGGGCGCCCGCCTTACAGCAGAGCCCAGCGAGGACGCAAGCCGCGTGGTTTACGAGATCAGGCGCGGTGGAAATTGAATGCACCGATCCGATGCACACCTACACAAATACTCAGGCCGAAAAAGGGCCCCGCGCTAAAATAACAAGGTAAAGGCATCAATCGCTTCCTCAAAAAGGGACAGGAAAATGAAAGTTGTAGTTTTTGGGGCATCTGGACAAATGGGTTAGCGCATAGTCAAAGACGGACTGAGAATTGGGCATAAAATTAGGGCTGTTTATCGACAATCTCCTCCCCGTTTAAATGAAAGTCATGGCTTTGAATACGTAATTTTAGAGAATTTTACGGCAGAAAAACTCGCTAAAACAATAACGACAGGTGATGCGGTGATTAGCGCCATCGGTCAACGTCGCAAGTTTCCGCCTAATCCATGGTCCAAAATAGTCTCGCCCCACAATTTAACGCAATCATTTAGCTTAAATATGCAGAAAAGGTGGTCGGATTTAGCTGTAAAGGTCGCGGCTTTTGTCCATCATGTGGGTCCCGGAGAGCGTTCCGTAGGACGTTTTAAAGCCATACAGCGGTTGGATGTTTTGTGACGGAAACACTGATCATTTGCCTGATTGTGACAATGTTGTCGACGACGCCATGACTCAATCGGAGTGGATATACAAAAAACAAGCGGTACCATAAATTCAGTCGCGGCCGCTTAACGGAGCGCTGCAAAACTTTGGCCGAGAACGAAACCCAAGATTATAAAATTTGGTAGACTGCCCATAAAATCGTGATGGTGATAAGGTGTCGATATATCTGAAGTTACGACTTTTGGGACGGTATGGGTGGCGAAAAATCCACAGATCTCCGGGCATTTGATGGCCCGGAGTTCATGCAAGGACGACTGGAGAGTTGAGAGATTAAATACCAACACTGACGCCGAATCGAATCGATTTTGAATTGGCATCAACGTCTTTTTTGTCGCTATCACTCAGGTCTGCGCTGGTAAATGGTGTGTCTGTCGTGACACCCGCTGCGGTGACCGAAGAAGTTCCAGAAATGCTTTTGGCTTTTCTTTTGCCTGAGTGAATCGAGTATTCAGCAAAAATACTTGTCAATTTAATTGGCGAAAAGCCGAGGCCCAAAGTGATTTCAGTCGCACTGTGTGTGAACACTGTCTTGGGCTTGATGCTGGCATCAACAGCCATGATCGCATCGGCAGCGGTGGATGCTTTGATTTCTTCACTGACGGTCTCAGCGCCCAGAAGATACGAGGCCTTGACGTATGGTTTAATTTTAGGTACGGGCACCCAAACCTTGATCATAGGTCCGTAAAACATCGCCTGTGAGGATCCTTTTCCTGACGCTGTACCATTGAGAAACGTTTCATCATTTAAAAGAGACTTTGCAGATGCATCACTCAAATCATCGTAATTGGTGCTACCCTGAATCGCCGTTACCCCTATGGCAAAAGGTACTAGTGGGATCGGATCTAATAGAAAATTGGCTCCGATATCTGTGCCCCGTAGATCCTTGGTGGCACTCGCCCCTGCCGCGTCGGTGTATTTTACCGATGAGGTTCTTGAGCCGTAAAACACTTCCGCGTCAAAAAACGCAAAACCTGACTGAGCCCACATCGCTGTGGTAATGCAGAGAGAAAGACGTGTTGTACGGTGTGTTGAAAGATTTAGTAATCGACGCTGTATTTTCGCATTTGATTGACGCATGACCTGACTCCTTAAGAAGGCAATGATTAGATCTATAGAAATCCATAGGAGGGTCATCGGATCAGAGCGAAAAATATTAACGGAGCAATTTTTGCCTAGGGCAGTGCACGACCTTAGCGGATCACTGTGGTCCTACTCAGTAGGCATCTTCACTACGGTCCCGTTTTGAGTGATCGGTAGCATGAGGCTGTGTGTATCGGCAAAAAAGCTTGCGAGTTTTGGGTAGCGAATCCGCATTTGATAGGCCCAAAAAAGCTGCCTGCGAGGGTGGCGGTGATTGGCCAGGAGATCCAGCACCTGCGTTTCCTCCTCGGAAAGATCCATATGCTCGCGACGTTCGAGTGCTGCTTGGGCGGCATCGCGTACTTTTTGATCGAGCTCGAATTGTTTTTGCCTTTGGCCAAACAGGTCAAGTTTTTGGTGCTCGTCCTCATATTGCTGCGAGTATTGGTCCCAGTTTGATGCCAAAAGAGACAGAGTGGGGATCCTCTTGTCAAAATGACGGATCATGACCAGAATCTGGTCAACCGGATGAGCAGCGCCGAGAGCTTCGGCGACATTACGGTTGACGGATTTCTCGTGCTCATCGAGGTCACGACCTCTTGAGAACGCGTCGATGATGCGCTGGGTGGTATCGTCGTCTGAGTGCGATTTTTTTATCAGCGGACGATCGACATGATCTTCATGACGTTTCCCCTCAACAACCGAGAGCTTGGGGAATCCACGACGAAACGGCAAAATAACGGCTTCGTGATGACTTGGTGCCTCCTTGAGGCCAAGCTTCCAACGGCTGAGGTCCCAGTTCATAGATACGCTGAGACTTTGAAATTTCGGCGCCTGAGTCCCGTCACCGTAGCGTGACTTGATGAGGTGGCGGCGTTCGAGATCCTCTATGGACTGACGGACATCCCTCGGCGAGTGTCCAATCGTTGATGCCAGATCCTGCTCTGTGGTGATGAGATTTTCTAGCCCCGTAAGTGCTGCGTTGAGCAGAAACATGAGGATGGAATATTCACATGCGTTGAGATTTGATACCGCCAGAACTTTGAGTCCTGACTCCCTTAAAAATCTTTCGATATTCTTGTTCATGGTTCATTCTCGTTAGCGTTGCAAAAAAAATGCAAGTCACTTCGTTAGTCTACCATGAATTAACTGGCCCGACCTCGTGTTGCAAAAAATGTCCATGAACGACCTTTGTCAGAACAACAGTTTTCCGCCGCAGACAAGCCTTAAGTAAACGGAATCATTAATCAATGATCCAGTAATGTGCGTCGCCTCCGAAAAGAGGCAACTGGGCATTTTGTTCCGACCGAGAAATTAAAACAATCGGTCGCTGATGAGTGGTTTTTTTGCGAATACTTCATTCTTGTGGCAAGACAGCGATGAACTCTAATCTGTTAAAAGGGATGCACTATGACTAAAGTGGATCCCATGATCACAAACGCCACTCGCCGAGAGTTTGTCCAGCTGTAACCTGGTCGCCCGCAGCAACCATCACGCTGGCTACGGTGCCCTCTTTGGACGCCTTGACCTCAAACTGCATCTTCATGCTTTCGAGGACGAACATGATTTGTCCTGGGATGATTTTGGCTCCAGTCTCGATATGAACCTGAATGACCTTGCCCGGTACCGGAGCTGACATGCCGTCCCCTTGGCCTGTACCTGATCCAGTGCCGGCGCTGCTGGTTCGTTCATCAATACGCACCCAGTTATGGCCGTTTAGGCCGAGCCAGTATTCTGTTCGTGCCGGATGCTGAAACACAGTGAAACTGAATGGTTTGCTGATGCCGTGGCCCGACTCGTAGAGTCCAAAACCATAACGGCTTACCGCAGAGGGCTCCGAGGGGGACCACGCCAGATGTTTGCTCGTGACGTGCGTGATGATACCCGAGCCAGAGGTGCTTTGCGGCAGGCCTGCTTTGGCAAATGCTGACTGCGTAATGTTTTGGTGATCTACGTGGCCGACGTGGTGATGAGATGTTGCAGCCGGATGGCCAATGCGGCGCCCCTCAATGGCGGCAAGCAGTGCTTCGGATTCTTGGTGCAATGACTGTCTGGCGGTAGTTTCCCAACCCAGTGC